>JAUUYJ010000169.1 GCA_030588275.1 Candidatus Zixiibacteriota bacterium
CAGAAACGAACAGACCGAGATTATCCCGAACCGTCCTCCCGTTCCCAAAGGATGGACGATACAGATTATCATGAGACAGAATGTCTCGCTCTAATGAAATTCCGCCGGCAATCTGATTAGCAGTTGAGGCGACCAAATTAAAATCTATTCGCGTATCCAATCGATCAGTTCTAAAACGATCTTCATATTTTTCCGACACCCGACGATTAGCCATGTTGTTGAAATACTGCACGGTCTGCATATACCCAGCAGAAACCTTCCCCTTCAATCGATCCGAAAAACGGCGCTCCAGCTGACTGCTGAAAAATAGCCGATCCTCTTCTTTAAAAGCGGTCGAATCGATATCGCCGACCGGAGCCGGAAGACCTCCGGAAAAGTTGGAGATTTGTCCGGAAAAACTAAATTTTGTCAATGGCGAGACAATTCCCTGACCCGAAAGAAAATACGATTCCCGCCTGGTTTGATCATTGATCCGAACACCAACAACTGGTCGGACTAAAGCTGGCCGGGGAGCAACCCCATTGTAGATGTATTCAAAATCACCGTTGCTTGATTTTTTTTGATAAACCAGCTTACTCGTCAGCGCCTGCGTGGGGATCAAATCATGAAACGAGATTCCAAGCTCTGCCGTTTTCCATTTCCCCCACCCATTATGCGATGCAATTTGGGGCCGCAACCGCTCTGCGCTGGACCGGTTTCCGGTCAGGATATTTATCACTCCGCCCATGCCCCCACCGCCAAACTGAGCCGAGGCACCACTCTTATAGATTTCAATTTTTTCGACCGATTCAACCGGGATATCGCTTAATCCTGCTTGTCCACCAGCGGAGTTATTAATTCGATGCCCATCCAAAAGAATCAGTACATGCTTCGGATCGCAACCACGAATGCTTATCCTTGACTCTCCCGCACCAGATCCGGTCTCCTGTACATAAACGCCATTGATATTATCCAACAGGTCAACTACATCGTGGGGAGCATCACGAACGATCTCCTCCCGCGTCACGATCTCAAAATCTGCCACCTGCTGAGAAACGGCCTTCCCCGTCACCCCCAACACCCGAACGTCATTCGTCTGGTAAATTTTCCGGGTCAAATAAAGATTTTCCTGGCTGGTAATATCTTCGGAAATCTCAATCCCCTCTTTGACAAGTGAGATATACCCGTCGCATTCAACCGTCAAAGAATAGTTGCCAACCGGTATTGATGATATCTGGTAATTTCCAAGCTGATCGGACCGGGCCATAAAGCTACTGTTGTCAATCTTTACCGACGCACCAACCAACGGTTGTCGATCAAAAGAGTCATAAACAGCTCCGGTCAGCTTCAAATTTGATTGGGCAATAGTTATCGCATGATGTGATAATAGGAATAGCAAAACCGCATAAATAAATATGGGAAATGATTCCAGTCGGAAGCGGCCAGCGGGGAATTTGCAAAAAATCATCCCGACAACCGTGCATGAAAGTCGGGACCAAGTCAACGTCCCCTCCCTCGAGGGCGGTCGAATAATAAGTTGATAGTTTCGGCAGGTCTCCTGACTTCGGCATCTTGCCTACTCGGACCCCTTCCCCCCGCAATACCTGCGAGAGTGGAGTATGGTCCTTTCGTAGCCGTTTACAGTAGCGGGGCTGTGGCGGACTTTCACCGCCTTCCCTATTAACCAAAACGGGCCGAAACTGTTATTTTCTATATATACGCTGACCCGTAAGCAAAAGTCAAGTAAGAAAAAAACAGGCAACAAAAAAGCCCCACTAAAATACTTAGTGGGGCTTAAATTTTCATGTAGAACTGACTAGTTATCGGTGATAATAATTCGATAATCAGGGTAAACCTCAACAGCAGGCATGGTCAGAGGGATATCAGTCATATCAGATAGAGCGATTGTATCAACAACCGTTCCAACGGTAGTGATTAGAGAGATAACAGCCGCAGTTGTGTCGGTGATAGTATCAGATGAGTCTGGCAAAATATGCCAGGTAAAGATATCGACACCAGAGGGGCTGAAAATCATTCCCTTGGTAGTATCGGGGAATGTGAAATGGACCGTAGTATCATATTCGCTCCACCCGAATTCACCATAGACACGCATCTGGGTACTATCAACCGTATCCTGACAATTGATCCAGTGAATAACAGTATCAAGGTAGAAGAAAGGAAAGCGGTTAATATCATAGAGCGTATCCACAATAACGAAGAAGTCGTTATAAGTCGTGTCAATCGAAACGATATCAGTATCATTGACAAAAGTTGTATCAAAATTGGGTTGCAATGTATCTAATTCTTTGTCACACCAATCGCCTGAATCGAAGGGGGTAAAGAAAGAGTCAACCGTATTCCAAAAACCCCAGATCAAAGTATCGGTAAAAAAGGCATCCGGTGGCAAAGCAATAGTATCGTCAGAAGAGGAAAGAACATAGGTTGTATCTAACCAGGTCGCCTTAAATACTTCCAGAAGGTAGATTGAATCAGGCTTCAGGTTAATGTCCAGCGTATCGGTAGCGGTCGTAAGGGCCACCGAGTCAATTATAGTAACCGGAGCATTACCATTATCAGGAACAGTCATAACAAAGAGCGTCTCGGCTGATTGAAGGGCCCAAACCGAATCGTAACTGGTCAGAAAATCAACCCGGAATGAATCAATCCACATATACGGTTCAGAACGCATCAGGCTAAATGAATAGGTAACCATTGGTGCAAACCCAAAATTGACAAATGATGAATCTATCGCCAAAGTCGTATCATGCGGATTGACCGTAGTATCAATTTGAGCAATTGAGGTATCAACAGCGGTCAAAAAAGTACCTGAAGATTGTGTCGGCACCTGGCCAAACTCGTTACTATAAATATCATCAAGCCAGCCGATACTCGGCGTAACCGTCAGAAGGGCGGAATCAACGCCGAATGTTTGAAAACCGTTATTAAAAGCCAATTTGAAGATCGGATAGGCTATGTGGGATTTGGGGATGGAGTTTATCACATCCTCATCATTTTTGTCGCACCCGGCGACAAACATAAGTCCGATAATTATTAGAGCCGATACTACTCTTCTCATTTATTCCTCCCAAAGATATCTCAAAAACAAGTCGTAAACATAATAACTTCCCCCCAGAGGGGCAAGCGAAATAATCCCTTTTTTCGTTAATAAGGAGACGCATAAAGGTCTCCTTATGTGCAATTGATTTGCCACTATTTTTATTTGGCAAATCCCTTTCTACTCGCTATCCACCTTTTCACCGTTGAAATCAGGCCACCGAACATCAAAAGAATTGTCCCGAGCCACAAGAAGTTTATAACCGGCTTGCGAGAGATTTCAAGAAGGAGACGATCGGTCGGAATATCAGGATCAATCCCCCCAACAGAGACCCGAACGGCTCCCTGATCGGCGAATATCTTTTCCAGCTTAACGGTCAGCATCTGACCCTTATGTTCAACTTTAACCGGCTTGAATGTCATATCCTGACCCGACTCGAAAATTATCGCCGGAGTTACAGTATCAACAAAACCGGAGAAATCCATAACCTCCAAAACCGCACCAAATTCCATCACGCCACTCGTGGCATGGTCCGCTTGTGCAAATTCAAGGAAGGTTACGGCAAACGGCCCAGCCTTACCCATCTCTCCCCGCTTCATCTCCATCACATCAGAATTGTCCATCTCCTGAACCCGTTCTGGTGCAAAATAAATATCGTACAAGAAGTATCGCTCGATCGATGGCTTCTTCATTAATCCCTGAAGTTTTTCTGAATAAAACAGGTGTGGTCGGGTCTCAAAAATATCATCCCCGTCAGCCACTCCGAGCAACACTTCATTGGTCGGCGAATCCAAATCTCCAGCCATGCCGTTGTAAGTGACCTGGAGTCCAAAGACGGTCTTATTCTCACCTCGATTAATGACTACCTTCTCCGTCTCCGAATAGGCAGAAGATCCCAAAATCCCGATCAGCATCAGGGCAAAACCAAAATGCGATAAATGAGCGCTGATTTTCATCAGGCCACGAGGAAGCGCCTTAACTAATGACATCAGGTTGGAAAAGAAGGCAAATGAGGCAGTAAACACAAACAGCAGATAAGAGACCGTATGCACTCCGGCCATATAGCCGACAACAGTCGCCACCACCGCTCCCAAAGCGGATGGTATCGCACGTTTAAGCAAATTTGAACCCTGAGCCGACTGCCAGCCCAATAGGGGTGTAAAGCCCAGGATAAAGCCGATTATTATTGTCAGCGGCATCGTCATCCGGGTATAAACGGCGATATCAACCGAGGCCGGATCACGAAATAGCCCAGTAATCAATGGCCACGAAGTACCGGCCAGTACCATTATAGCTATGACCAATAACAGCCAAACTGATGACATCAGGGCAAAGTACCGGGAATTTGGAGTGAGATCAACTGGAGGTCCTTTAATTGAGCCAACCCGCATGAAGAACAGCACCGATGATAAGCCGATAAACAAAAGCATAAACCCGATCAGCCAAACATTGATCCCCAAATCGACAAAGCTGTGAACCGAGAAATCCTGAAGGACTCCCGACCGGGTCAGATATGTTCCGTAGATGACCAATAGAAAAGTAAACATGGCCAAAAACAGATTTGTTTTCGGTAGCGATCCACTCTTCCGCTCAATTATCATACTGTGAACCAGAGCGAGCGAAACTATCCAGGGAATAAAGGAAGAATTTTCAACCGGATCCCAAGCCCAATAACCGCCCCATCCGAGCGTTTTGTAGGCCCAGAAACCACCCAGAATATTACCAGCCGCCAGAGCAACAGTAGCCAATGCAATCGGGCCGAAAGAAATCTTGGCCCAGTTCTGATAATGATTCTTCGCCAATGCGGCCATAGCGATAACCGCCGGAACGGCTACCGTCGCATATCCAATAAATATAATAGGTGGATGGATCACCATCCAAAAATCGTTAAGCAGAGGGTTAAGGCCAGCTCCCTCCATCTGTGGCACCATCAGCTTATCAAACGGCGACAACGCCATTAGAATGATGCAGAAGTAAAGATTTGCCAGTCCATAAAAGGCCATCGCCAAAGGCTTGTATTCCCGCCCTCGTATTATTATGTAATATCCAAGAATCGACAGGAAAAAGAGCCATAACAGATAGCTACCCTGTTGTCCGGCCCAGAAGGATGAAACCTTGATGAAGTAGCTAAGGTCGGATGAGGAATAATCGTAAACATACTTATACGAATAATCTCCCGATTGAATCAGATGCAAAAGGAACGCACTTGCGGCAAGAACAAAACCGCTAAAATAAATGTAACTAATGCGCCCTAACTTAAGATATATCTTCCGCCCGGTGCGATCAGCCATAAAATAAAACGACATGTAGCTGATGCAGGAGGCGAAGGCCAAAAATATTAAATAATGTCCGATATTCACGATTTAAGCTTCCTCTTCCAATCCCTGATACTTCGAGGGACACTTAACCAAAAGTTGATCTGCCATAAAGGCATTATCCCGATACTGCCCCTTGACCACAACCGAAGTAGCTTGCTCAAAATTGCCCGGAACCGTCCCGGAATAAACAATCTTCAACCGGATCATACCGGTTTCATCTTCCGGATCGGTAATCACAAAACTCATCTGTGAATTTTCAACATCATAATGAACCGTTTCAAAATCAACCTCACCCATCACCTGAATTGTTCCGGGTGATCGAGGTGCTTCTGAGATGGTCACATAACTGATCGTCGTTGACATCAAATTAGTAATTCCCCAGACGGCAAAAACGACGATGATTATTCCACCGACGATATATTTGGCTTTCACTTTTGTTCCTCAAGTTTCTTAGTCCTGCGGTCAATCATCACCAGATATACGAAAATTCCAACCCA
>JAUUYJ010000021.1 GCA_030588275.1 Candidatus Zixiibacteriota bacterium
AGATTTTTACGGAGCGATGGATGGTGCTTCAAAATTTGTTCGGGGTGATGCGGTAGCTGGAATATTAATCACCGCGATCAATATTGTTGGCGGATTTATCGTTGGTGTGGCCATTCAGGATATGTCGATCTCCGAAGCGCTTAAGACTTACACTTTGCTTTCTGTTGGGGATGGACTGGTAACTCAGATTCCGGCCCTGATCGTTTCCACCGCCGCCGGCATCATCGTTACCCGGTCAACGGCCGATTCTAACCTGGGTAAGGAATTAACCACTCAACTGGCGAAACAACCGAAAGCTATCATGGTCGCTGCCGGAGTGATCTTCACTTTTGGGATCGTTCCGGGAATGCCGACTCTGCCTTTTGTCCTGATCGGGTCGGTGCTTGGTACTGCTGCATATATTATCGAAAAAAATAACAAGTTGGTGGACAGACAGAAGAAGCAGGAAGAAGAGTCAGGCGAGGAAGAGGCCGCCGAGGAAAAGACCGAAGATCTTCTGAAGGTTGATACACTCGAAGTGGAGATTGGTTACGGTCTGATCCCGATGGTGGACGAGAAGCAGGGTGGCGATCTTTTAGAACGGATCACCATTATCCGCAAGCAGTTGGCTTTGGAAATGGGTTTTGTTGTTCCGGCTATTCGCATCCGGGATAATGTACAATTACAGCCGAACGAATATGCGGCCAAGATAAAAGGTTTGACGGCGGCTAAGAGTGAATTGATGCCGGAGCATGTCATGGCTATCAACCCCGGGTATATCAGGGATGATATTGAAGGGTTTGACGCCATCGAGCCAGCTTTTCAACTAAAGGCCCGTTGGATCATTCCTAACCTGCGTGAAATGGCTGAGGCGAAAGGCTACACCGTCGTCGAACCATCAGCCGTTTTGGCCACGCATCTGACCGAAATCATCAAAGACAATGCGGCCGAGATCGTCTCTCGCCAGGATATCCAGTCACTTTTGGACAACCTAAAAGAAGATCAACCAGCCTTGGTTGATGGGGTTATTCCGGAAATGGTTCCTTTGGCGACGATCCATCGCATCCTGCAACAGCTTTTATCGGAACGGATTCCGATTCGGGATTTGGCTTCGATCATGGAAACGATCTCAGATTACGCCGCTTCGACTAAAGATGCCGAAGTGCTGGCGGAGTACTGTCGGATCGCAATGCGTCGTCTGATCTCCGATACGATAAAGGATGCCGACGGGAAAATACATTGCTTTACGCTGTCGCCGAATGTGGAACAGTTGTTGTCCAGTTCTCTCCAGAATACCAAGCAGGGAATCATGGTCATTATACCTCCCGATGTGGCGGAGAATGTGATCCGGGCGACGGTGACGCAGATTGATGTTCTTTCAACGGCCGGTCATCATCCGGTCTGCCTTTGTTCTCCCAATGTCCGTCTCGCTTTCCGGCGTTTGCTGGAGCCTTCGGCTCCGCAATTGACGGTCGTCAGCTATAACGAAATTCATCGTGATGTAGAAATAATCTCAAGTGGAATGGTGGAGTTATCCAATGATAGTTAAATCATTTGCAGCCGATACGGTGGCCGGTGCTTTGAAAAAAGCCCGAACCGAATTGGGGGGTGACGCGGTCATCCTAAAAACTCGAAGGCTCGATACCGTACAGTCGGCCAGAACCGGCGATAAGGTTGAGGTCACCGCCTGTATCGACAGTACCGCTGTCGAGGTCTCCAGGAGTACGGTTAAACCGGCTACCCCAATAACGGTACAGGTAACCGAAACGGCTTCACCGGATGTTGTTCCAGTCGCTCCAGTCGTTCTACCGGGAACAATTCCGGTTACGGCGATTGCCGAAAAGCTTGACTTCCTTTTGGATATCATGCAGGTGCCGGTGCGACACAGTACTTTTCCAAACGCCTTTGGACAGTTATTCGCGACCTTGCTCAATTCCGATTTCCCTGAATACATAGCTTATGATTTGACCGAACAGGTCATGGGTGGGTTGGAACATGATGCCAAGTATCAGGCGGTAGCTGAAGTAACCTACGATCTGATTCGATCCCGCCTGCCGCAAAAATCGACTCAGGATGACTGGGCGATCAACCAGCGGGTTGTCATCATAGGTCCAGCCGGATCTGGTAAAAGTTCCCTGATGGGGCGCTTGGCCGGTTACCTGATCGGTGAGAAATCTCTCCCGGTTAATTTGACTTCGCTGGATCAGATCAAGGTTTCGGCTCCGGAAGAGTTACAAACCTACGCCGATGTTCTCGACATCGATTACTTCGAGATGCCGCATAGCTTTGATAAGGCGCTTTGGGAAAGATGTGCTAATGAGCGGTTAACGATTGTTGACACGCCGGCTTTGAGTGGAACCGACCCGGCAGGGATTGAACGGTTTGCCCAAAAAGTACGGCAGATCGACCCTCATCGCGTCATCTGCGTCTTTTCCTCATTGATGCGTTCGGCAGATATCTTTGAGACCATCAAAGCGTTCCGCCCATTGAATATCACCGATTTGGCCTTTACCATGACTGACCTGACCAAACGGCACGGAGCGATGTTTGCTATCCCGTTTCTGTCCGGTCTGCCGGTGACAATGCTCGGAGCCGGATCAGCCGCGGCCGATATTCGCCTCGATCCAAATACCGATCAGTATCTGAAAAACCTCCTGGGAATGGATCGGGAGGGTAACAATGAATAATCGCCTAAAAGATTTCGCTTCGGTTTCCTCACAAGCAGGCTCGAGCTCCGGTAAGTCGGGATCGAATCATCGGATATTTGCCATCGCATCCGGAAAGGGTGGGGCGGGGAAATCTGTGATAAGCTTTAATTTGGCCTGGGCGTTGTCGGAACGGGCACGAGTTTTGTTGGTTGACGGTGATTTTTATATGAGCAACCAACACCTCTTGGCCAATGTCTCTCCCGAATTGGGATGGCGGGATATCTGTCAGGGGAAGACCGACCTCTTGAAGGGGACCGTTCAACTCAATGAAAACTTGCATCTTCTGGCCGCATCCGGGCTGTCCAGTTCGGAGAGTATGCCAGATTTGCAGGATGTGGCCGATTCGATGGCGATCATCAAGAGTCAGGGGCGGCGGTACGATTTTATAATAATTGATACCGGTTCCTGCATTCAGCCACACACCAATATAATTCTGAATATGGTCGATCAGGTGGTTCTGGTGACGACGCCGGAATTGACTTCGATTTCCGACAGTTACTCGCTGGCCAAGATTTTGTACTCCAATAACGAGCAAATCTCACTCTCCCTTTTGGTCAATTGCGTTGGGGATGAGTCTGAAGCTGAATATATCCATCAAAAATTGGCTGAGATTTCCGGGCAATTCCTCGGATTTGAGCCTGAACTGTTTGGCTCATTAGTGTCCGATCCGATTGTAACGGAATCGGTTGCAACTCAAACTCCGATTCTGGAGCTAAACCGGGACGGACAAATCGCCAGTCAACTGCAAAACCTGGCGACCGCTTTGGCTGGTGGCTTCAAGAACGAAATAATCGAAACGAAAACCCTCAATTCCCCTCTCGTTGGGGCCGATATAAAGGAATAGCGTACAGATGATTACGACAACCAAGGTAAAAAGACAGTTGAAGAGATCGTCCGCCACTCTTGACTCCATCGGAATAGTTCCGGCAAAGGTGCTAAGCGATAAAGCGGAGCGAGATGCGGCGGCCCGTCGCGATTGGGCCTGCTATCAGAAAAATCAGGACCCCAATATGAGGCGCAAGCTTCTGAACCGCTATCTGCCTCTGGTTCGCAATGTGGCTGGTCGAATGGCGATAAATTTTCCCCGTTCGGTTGAGTTGGGCGATCTGATTAATACCGGAGTGATTGGTTTGATTGATGCTTTTGGCAATTTCGATCCTGATCGGGGCGTGAAGTTTGAAACGTATGCTGTGCCCCGGATTCGTGGTGCGATCTTAGACGAACTGCGCTCTTTGGATTGGGTGCCTCGTTCGACACGAGCCAAGGCACGAGAGATTGAGCGGGCGCTATTGTTTCATGAGAATAAATTTGGTCACCCTCCGACGGATGAACAGCTGGCCAAGATGCTAAGCGTCACTTTGAAAGAGCTGCATCATTCGTTGGAAGATGTTTCCAAAACGAGTTTGCTCTCTTTGGACGAAATGATTTTCCGTGAAGATGACAATCGCCAGGTGCCGCGGATCGAAACGATTGCTGATAAAAAAGCGAACGTGACGCTTCAGAAATTGGAGCGGAAAGAACTCCAAGCCTTTTTGGTTTTGGCGATCGATCGCCTGACCGAACAGGAGAAGCTGGTCATTGCTTTGTATTACTACGAAGAATTAACCCTTAAGGAGATCGGCGCAGTCATGTCGATTTCGGAATCGCGCGTGTCGCAGATTCATACCAAGGCGGTTTTGAAACTGCGTGGGATGGTGCGAGAGAAGTTTGGTTTGACATAAGCGGTCGGGTTGGCCCGGCCAAGGAGGCATTGTGGTGCGTCCCATCGACCTGCAACATAGTTTGGCCAAGACGCAAGCGGCAGAGAGAATTGCCCAGATTCAGAAGGCACATGGAGAAGTTGGGCAGAAACAGATTGCCGAAGCGTTCAAGAAGCAGGCGGCCGATGCCATGAACAAGGCCAAGGCGACCGAAAAAGCAGACATGGTGATTATCGGTAACGAAGAGAACGAAGAGAGACAGAAAGAGAAAAATAAGAAGAAGAAAATGAACTTGCAGAATGAAACAAACAAGACGTCGGAACCAAATGAAGATGATGCGACTGAGCATCTCGATATAACCGGCTGATACTGGAGATTAGAGACAATGGAAATGTCACAAGAAATGTTGATTGATTTTGGGCTGAATCTGGCTGGCTACCTGGTCGTTGTTATCCTCGCTTATGTCCTGTTTCGTTTGCCACACCGGCAAAGGAAATCGTCGCAAACGGCCCAACGGGATGAACTGATGCCTACGCCACCCCAGCAGACTGAAGCCAAGCCGGTTGCACATTCGTCACGTCCCTCTTTTGGCCCTCAGCCGGATTACATTGAGTTGGCGCAAATGAAGGTGCAAGCGACCGAGCGCACGAAGCAGACGACGCAAATTACGGCAGAAACGACAAAGAACCGAACAACCGGTAGAGATGCGGGCTTCTCGCGTCGAAACAACCGGCGGGAAATTTATAACCAGGCCCGGGATCTACTATCAAAAGGAAAATCAAGTCGGGAGTTGCTTCAACAGCTACCGATTACCGAAGGTGAACTGGAAATGCTCTCATTGGCACGCAAAGCATAAACAACACGGAAGGCTTGAAAGGAACAGCATATGTCATTGGACTCGCCATTATTTTTGACCAAAGTTGAGTGCCCCATCTGTGGCACACTAAACGAATTTGAAACGATTCGGGTTGGCGCTTATACCGAAGGTGATCGGGATACCGACTTTTATTCCGGCATCATCAAATGGCGCAACCCCAAATACCAAAAATACAATCCGCTGTTGTTTTTTACTGGCACCTGTTCGAGCTGTTTCTACACGCGGGAATTCAGCCAAAAATATCGTGACTGGCATAAGGATAATAATTTCCTAACCTATCGCCGAAAAATAATCAAAGAGAAACATCTGGCCGGTTTTGGGGAAGAGGGTTCTCTTTTGAAGACCATCGGCCGTTTACTTGATCTGGAACATTTCCCGGATGAGACGGCGATCCTGAAGTTGGTTTTGGCCGCTTACGATGAACTCCTTTATGACCATCCGTCCAACCTTGATCTGGGTCGTTTTTACCTCCGCATCGCCTGGATGTTCAGGTACATGGTAGCGGACGAATTGAGCGGCGAAAAAGCTGCCTATTCACCGTTCCTCGACGATATCTCACGAGGCATCGACGACCTCGACAACTGGTTGGCCGGGCTGGGTCGAAACAATGAGTTTGTTAAAAATGCTGTCGGTGCTTACCTCGAAGCGGGTGGCGAAGAGAGTCATCCAGAGAGCAAAAAATACTTAGAAGTTGTTGATCGGTTGACCGCGCTTGAAGCGGAAGGGTTGCAGGCGGTCAATGCCTTGAAAGAATTGACGACCGGATCGAAAGGTATTGAAGGTGGTAAGACAACAACATCGGATGATGAGTTGGGGAACTGTTCCAACTTCGGCGATCTGCTAAACAGCCTTTTCCGCCGTTGGGATGGTATTCCGCGCAATGAGAATGAGGCGATCCGAATGGCTGTTCGCTATTACATCATGGCTTTTGAAACCGGTAAAGAGATCTCCCACGGAAATCAGTCGATTCAAGCTGGCTATTTGATTGCCGAGTTGTCACGACGGATTGGGGACCATGATACGGCACGTCAGTATTTCAATAACACGATCAAGAGTGGTCAGGACTTTATCCGTGAGATCAAAGGTGATCGGACGCGGACCGCTTTGGCTCGAAAGATTCTGGAGATGGCTTTGGCTCAGGGCAAAAGAAACCTGGCGGAAGCAAAGTAACCAATGGCAACGGCACCGACAAAAAATATGGATACGCCTCAATCTGTCCAGGTCTGGGAACGGCTGGAGATTATGGTTGGCGAAAGCGGTCGAGAAGGAATTTATTCCTCACGCGTATCCGATATTTCTGGCGGTTGTCTAACCATTAGCCGACCCGATTATCTACGGGGTAAAACTCTATTATCCAACAATCGGACGGTGGTGGTAACCTTTACCCGGTCCGATGCCGCTTACTCCTTTTCGGCTCGAATTATGGAGCAGGAGCCGAAATCGGACGTGGAAATGAATCTTGTCGAATTGGGCAAAATTGCACGAGTTCAGAGGCGTCGCTTTGTGCGAATTGAAAAAATGAGTAAGATATTGTACTCCGTCATTCCGAGGCCGTTATCTCAAAAGCTTGTGCATAGTAATAATCAGTTTCAAACCAGCTTTTCGCATAACATCTCAGCCGGGGGAATCTTGATCCCGGTTAATCAAAAAGTAAAAACCGGCCAGATATTGGCTCTGGATATGCGCCATAATGAGCTGGAGAGCATCACCTCATATATCACCGCTGTTTGCCGCCACGTTCGGGTTGACGATAAGAAAAGAAATCTGGCTGGTCTCGAATATATCTTACAGGAAGATTTGGATCAGTATTTTACGCCGGGTGAGATCAAGCAACTTCCTGAAAATTATACTAATTTTAATATTCAAAGTCAGAATGGGCTGACCCAGTCAGTTTTTGCCGAGCAGTTGGCTTTGCGTCAGAAAGGATTGCTGTAATGCAGGTTAGTAGTAGAATGAAAAAACAACAGCCAAAGTTCTCAATCGATGAACTGCCGATGCTATTGAATCAGGATATTCGGCTGATCAATCATAGTGAAAATATAGGCCGCTATTATACAACCAGGGTTATGGTCATCGAGGGTAATCGCTTACGGGTTGTCCTGCCGCGTCGAATTTCTGGGCATGGTTTCCTGAGGCAGACCGGGGCTGTTACCATCAGCTTTGTTTACCAGGGGCATTATTACGATGCACCGGGTCGCTTTGTGGCATCGGAAAAGGGGATGCCGCAAGTTGTTGTCGGCAATACCATAAGTAATTCAAACCGGCGCCAATTTGGTCGTTTTCCGCTTCAAGTAAAGGCCAGCTTTGCCCCGATATCGGAACTGACGATTACTGCCCAGAAATTGAATCGGCTCCAATGGAAGCATGGTGATACGATCGATATCTCTGGTGGTGGAATCATGATTCATACCGATGTGTCGGCTCCGCTGGACTCTTTTTTCCTGGTTAATCTGGAAATGGAAAATTTTGAAGGGCCACTTTTTATTTTTGGTCGGGTTTGTTGGTCTTCACGCCGTAAGAGTCGCACCGGTCGCTGTCAATGTGGGATTGAATTTATTCCTTCTGAAGAGCTGTCGCATCATTTTTCAAAACGGGCTTGTACCTCTTTGCCACCATTGATGCTAAGCTTCAATGGTACCAAGCAGGAAGAACTGGCTGTCCATCTCGAAAAAATATCAAACGATTCTAATACAGGAGATTCTCATGAGTTCTAAAACAACCGGGGCCAAAGGATTGCGCCCTACCGCTACCGTCGATTTTGAAGTCAGATCACCATTCAAAATCATGCAAGATAATCGTCGCCGCTTTATTCGCATAGATATCGATGAACCGATCGGTTTTAAAACTATTAAAGCGGTCGAAGGAACTTTTTGGCCTGAAGGTGATGGTCCCGAAGGAAAGGGTGAAATCCTGAATATTTCGGCGGGCGGAATTTTGATGTACACCGAGAACACGTTGATGGCCAATTCGATTTTATCGATGTCGCTGTCTCTTGAAGGGTGTGACACGGTTGATAACATTCTGGGAATCGTCAAACGGGTCGAAATTGATTCCGGTGGATACCTCGTTGGTGTAGAATCGATCACGCGCGAAAAACTGAACGATATCCTGAGTCAGATCGAAGTAGATCAACTGCCAAAAGACCTGGCCTCTTTTAACGAAAAACTGAGAACCTTATTAAATCATTACGTCTTTGCCCGCAAACTGAGCGAAGGGACCAATGAAAAATAGACTGCCTGGTTTAATACTGGTTGTTCTGGTTCTTTTGGTCTTCCCGATAACGGGACAGGCACAGGGGAGTCGGCGGACGGTGGCAATCGTCTATCAGGCTCCAGAGCAAAAGCTCGCAGATTTCGACCTGATTCAAAAACTGACCGAAGAATTAACAATCAAGGGAGATTTGACGGTTATCGATTTTAGCCGTGACAGCCTTCTCCCGGCGCCTCCCAATGACCGTTTTCGGCTGGAAGAGTTATTCCAGTGGGGGCGGGAAATTGGAACGAGATATATCATCTATGTCAAAATAGATCAGCGTCGCATTGCATCGCGCAAGCGCAGATCAATCCCACTTCTCCTAAGCCGTTATATCGTTGAGGGGCAATTGACTGGAAATTATATTTTGCTCGACTTGAATCGGAACCGTCTGACCGCATCGTGGGAGCTGGAAACAACGGTTACCGGTCCTCGGCAATGGCAACTGGCCGAAGATAACCCGGATGACCCGACTCTGCTTCTGTCTGCCCCGCGCAAGTTGCAGATGTTTGATAAGCTTGAGGCTAAGGCGGTTGGAGAGATTTTTAAAAACGTTCGTCGTCATCTGAAAGGACGCTGATGTTACCGGAAGTTTCTGACAACAAACCAGATTCTCATTTCTGGAGCAAGATTGGTCTGGTGGCCGATATCACTCAGCTATTGCGTGAAAAACCGAGTGACAAAAAGAGGCTGGTTGAAGTCCTGGAGTTGATCTCCCAAATTGTCCGGTTCGATTCGGCGACGATTTATCTGATCAATCGGAAGACGGCGGAATTGCAAGAAGCGGCCACACATGGTTCGACCGTTAACTGCCTCGACTTTGTTAGTCTCGGAATCGGATCAGGCTTGGTTGGGTTGGTTGCCAGTCAAAAGAAACCGATACATCTGCCCGGTCGCAATCCGGAATCACGACCGGGAGTAAAGGCCGATCATGACAGCCTTCTAATTCTACCCCTATTAGTCGTTGATAAATTGGTCGGCGTTCTTTGCTTCAGCCATAGTGAGATTGACAGCTTTGACGAAAACCGTCAGAAGCTATTGGAGTTAGTGGCCGATCAGATAGCGATATCGATTGAACGAACCATGCATCAAGAGGAGTTGGAAGAAAAGAACAGATTATTAGAGCAGGCCCAGCAGGAGTTGAAAAATGTTAATAGCTGTATGATTGATCGGGAGCAGTTGAGGTCAGTTTCTGAATTAGCCCTGTCGATCAGTCAGGAAGTGAACAACCCCTTGTCGGTTATTGTTGGCAACGCGCAGATCATTGAACTGGAATCAAACGACATACCGGAAAAAATAAAGACTCGGGTTAAGGCGATTGTCGATGCCGCCCGAAGCATATCTCTGATTACGCACAAATTGCAGAAGATCGACCAGTTAGTTTCTGAAAATCATTTGAAGGATGACAAGAGAAAATGTTAAACCAAATAGAATCTTCCATGTTTTTGGAGGGTCGGTTATGACCATAGCCGAACTCCAATCTGAAATAGAGGTTCCCAGCAAGAATCGGTTTGAATATTTCTTTCAATCGGATCGCCTGGGAGTGTTTCTGATCGATCCAAGTGGGCACCTCCAGCAGGTTAACAAGCAAGCCTGTTATATTTTTGGTTGCGAAAATGATGATGCCATTTTAGGGCGTCATATCAATAAGCTGGAATTTCTCTTATCCCGACCAATTGTGGAAGAGATTGAACAGATCATCTCCGGCAAACCACAATTTGAAGTATCTGAATTTCCCGGAACGAATTTGCAGGGGCATTTTGCCTATCATCGCCTTATCTGTTCCCGGTCATGCGACGAAAATGGAAATTTTCTGGGTGTGATGGGTATGATTGAAAAAATCTCGGATCGGGTGAAAATTGAGAAAGAACAGAAAAAGCGAATCGACGAACTGTCCATCCTCTCCGAAATATCCAAAGTGGTTGCATCCGCTCTGGACCCGGACGAACTTTTAAAAGTTATCTTAACCGGTGTGACGGCGGGGCAGGGACTGGGGTTCAACCGGGCCTTTCTACTTCTCAAAGATGATGCGTCAAACAAGTTGATCGGTCGTCTGGCGGTTGGTCCAGCCGATGCCGAGGAAGCGGGCAAAATATGGTCTGCTTTAGAACAAGACGAGAGGTCTTTAACCGATATTCTTTCTCTATATAAAGAGGATTCGCTGAGTGAAAAGCGTCGTCCATCATCTCTGATAGATAACCTGGAGATAGATCTATCCGTAGATTCTCAATTCTCCAAGGCAATTAATAATCGGCAGGCGCTATTTATTGATCTAACCGATGCCAGCGATCAGAGTACAATCGATATATGCACCAAGTTGGGGCAAAAGCAAGCGGCCATAACTCCCTTGATCTCGCGCGATCATGCCATCGGGTTGTTGGTCGTTGACAATGCTATCACAGGTGCCACCATAACAGATAGTGATCGTCAGTTTCTGAATTTGATAGCGGATCAAAGTGCGGCCGCGTTGGAGAGGTCTTACCTTTACCGGGATATTAAAGAGCGGGCTTTGTTGCTTGAGGAAAGCAATCGGAAGTTGGCTGAGACTCAGTCGCAAATTATTCAGGCTGAAAAAATGTCTGTCATTGGTGAAATAACGGCGGCGGTGGCTCATGAATTACGTAATCCGTTGACAATAATTGGCGGGTTTGCCAATTTGATGCTTGAAAGTCAAAGAACCGAACCGACCGGATCGGAATATTTGCGAATCATCACTTCCGAAACGCAACGAGCCGAAGCGGTCTTGACCGACCTTTTGGATTTCTCCAAAGCTTCACGTATGGAAAACCAACAGGTCGAGATGAATACTGTCGTTGGCAAGGTTATTGATATGCTGGCGGTTCGTTTCGGAAAAGATTTGGCTCGAGTAAAGCTTGAGCCGGGTGAGGAATCAATGCCGGTCTGGGGTAACCCGGATCAGCTGATTCATGCTTTCTATCAAATCCTGACAATATTGTTTCAGGAGCTACCGGATGGAGTTGTTCCTTGTTTGTCAACGTATGTTGAGGATAACAGCGTGAAGCTTCTGATAAGTTTCCCGGGACAGGGGAATAATAATGGTCAATTGGGAAAATTGCTCAAGCTGTACTTTGGAGCCAAGGATGCGGCCAAGCGGCTGGCTTTGATTGTCGCCGAGGAGACGCTCAGGCATCATGGGGGACAGCTGGGGTTAGCATCAAATCCGGAAGCGGGGCCGGCTCTTTACGTTCAACTTCCCCTCAATAAGGATAAGGGATATGTTTGATATCTTGATAGTTGATGACGAGGCGCATATCAGAACTTTGTACCGGACGGTTTTCATCGATTCCGGTTATCGTGTTGAGATTGCCGCCGGCTGTGACGAGGCGTTGAAATTGATGGAGAAGACTCCATTTGATCTCATTATTCTTGATATTGAGCTGGAGAATGAAAGTGGTCTTGACCTATTGAATATCGTTCGCCAGAGATTTCGAGACTGTGCAATTATTCTCAACTCAGCCTACTCGACCTATAAATCTGACTTCCAATCCTGGCTGGCTGATGCCTACATCATGAAAACGTCCGACCTTGGTCCGTTGAAAGACGAGGTTAAAAATCTACTTGGAGAAAGTTCCGTTGAACCTACCCGAACTTGAAAATCTGTTTTCCGAACGGGAAAAGCTGGCTCTTCGAGTGAATTTTCTTGCCTCCGAGATGAAGTTGTTAGCCATAAATCTGGCTGTAGCTTTGGCTCAGGCGCATCAGGAAGAAAAATCGCTGGAGGGGATGCGCTCACTTTTTTCGAAACTGATTGGGCAGGCAACCGATGTTTCCGTGCAGGTGACCGATGCGGTGGATCTGTTCCGACAACAAAAAAAGGGTATCGAGGGACTGCCACTATCTCCTGAGATTGACGAACATATCAAGATGTGTGAGGAGATAGGATTCACGCTTGAAGAGATTGAAAAACTAAGCGTTGAGGTGGAAAAATTAATTACGACATTTAAGGGCCAGAAGAGGGTAAGTTGATGATGCCTGAAAAAAAGAAACAAAGGAAACAGACGACAAAGGCTAAATCAGCCAACCCTAAAAAAACTGCAAAGAGAGTAAAAAAAGTGTCAACAACTGTGGCAAAAAAAACGATCCGAAAAAGCGGCCCCAAAAAGAGCCAGAAGAAAATTGTCGCTAACGATACGGTCATTGCCAGGGATGTACGGAGTGAAACAGAATTGAATGAAAGCAACTTGGAACTCAATCGACCGGTTGAAGAGTTGGTTCGGGAAGAGATTGTTCCAACACCTGAAATAGAAACGGATCACAATAATACTAGTAGCAACCCGATTGCTCCGTCCGGAATAAATTTTGAGGTAGAGATTGATCCGGAAGCAGATCTGAATTCTGACGCTGATTTTAAAAATGATCGAGAATTGGCCGATTCTTCTGGAGAAATTCAGAGTAAGAATGATGAAGTAAAGGTATCTCAACAAAGCGGTGACGTTGAAATACAGTTAGTCTGCTTTTCTATTGAAGGGGAGGTCTTCGGATTCGAAATCAATCTTGTTCGCGAGATTATCAGGATGGTTGAGATAACCGGCCTGCCGGAATGCCCGGCTCACAGCCTTGGGATAATAAACCTGCGTGGAAAAGTTGTCGATGTGTATGATTTGAGAATTTGTCTCGGATACCCCCCGAAGGAGCCTGGTAGCGAAACGCGCATCATTGTTCTGGATTATAAAGAGCGCTTGATCGGTTTGGTGGTTGATGCTGTAACTCAGGTGCTACGGATAAATTCCTTCGAGATTGAATCAACACCAGCCATCACCAATGCGGTTGATCGGAAATTTTTGCGCGGCATCTCAAGACAAGAAGAGCGGCTGATTCTGTTGCTTGAGCCGCACAGTTTGATTGAATAGCATCACATACATGGAAGCGTCAATGAAATTAGAAAGAACATATTTTATTAAATAGAGGTGCCATATGAATCAAGCCGAAGAAATTCTGATGCAGAAGCGCAACGGCAATCCGATTAAAATTCTGATTGTGGATGATGAAGATGCGGTTAGAGATGTCTTCAGTGATTTTTGTAATTCGTCGTCGCTGTTTTCAGTAACGACCGCCAGCAGTGGGGCGGAAGCGATTGAACTGGCTAACTCCACCAAGTTTGATATTGTCACAATCGACCTGGTTATGCCTGATATTTCGGGGGTCGAGGCGATTGAGACTATCAAGGGAAGTAATCCTCATTTGCCGATGGTGATTATAACCGGTAACGCTACCGATGGATTAATCGAGCAGGCGGGACGATTGGGGGGATGCCGGGTATTACACAAACCGGTTGGCATTGAACAGTTTATGAGAGAACTGGTTGAGCTGGCTGACGAAAAATGCTGTTAATGAGCCGTCTTGACTCAATAATTTTCGCTAACACCCGACTTAAAGTAATAAGGTGACTTTGCATAAACTAATTTTTGGGGAATAAAATTCAATGAAGGAAAATATCTCAATCCTGGTTGTAGATGACGAAGAAATGATGCGTAATCTACTGGAGAAGATTCTTTCCAAAGAAGGATATCGGGTTGAAACGGCGACCGATGGAGAGGATGCTTTAGAAAAACTTCGGACCTCAACCTATGATATGATGATTTCTGATATTCAAATGCCGCGCTTAAACGGTTTTGAATTATTACAGAGGGTCAAAAAAGAGTATCCGAATATCTCAATCGTGATTATGACAGCGTTTGGTGATTCATTCACCGTTAAAGATGCCATCTTGATGGGTGCCGATGAGTATGTTACCAAACCGCTTAAAAGCTTTGAGATCAATTTAATCGTTGAACGGGCTTACTGGCGCTTGAAATCCAACCAAAGCGAGGCGGGAATCTCATCAGGAGTGGGTAAGTGACTCATTCGGTTGAGCCAACGCAACAAAAGAGTGCAACAAGTACAGCCGACCGGGTTCAACTTAAGATTGAACCGAATCGATTAAAGGCTTTTTTGAAAGTCGCCTGGCCCAGTGAGGGTGAGGCACCGATTGATGTTGACGAAATAAAGCGGGCTTTAGCTGAAAAAAAGATAACATTCGGGATCAACGACGCAGTGATCGAATCTATTATTAGTTCTTCCAATTATGATGAATTTATCGAAGTAGCTACTGGTAAAATTCCGGTTAGTGGAGCAGATGCACGTTTGGAATTCAAATTTGATAAGGTCCATGAATTGTCCCCGGCAGAGGATAAAGATGGCCGGATCGATTACAAAGATATAAATTTTATCCGGTCAGCCGAAAAGGATCAGGTCTTAGTAGAGAAGATCCCGGCCACTTCCGGCATACCGGGTCTCAATATATTTGGTGATGAGGTACAGGCCTTATCGGGAAAAGATATCAATCTTCCCGCCGGGTCCAATACTTCTATTATTGAAGATGGTACCAAGCTGATTGCCGCCGGAGATGGTGCTATCGTTTATGCCGCCCGGAAAGTCAATATTAACGAAGTGCATGTTGTCGGAGGGGATGTTTGTACTGAGACCGGAAATATCAGCCATAATGGATCGCTCATTATCAGGGGAAATGTCGAAACCGGGTTTCAGGTTTCCGCTAAAGGGGATATTGAAATCGCCAAAAATGTTGCCGATGCCAAGGTTGTTAGTCTGGGCAATATTATGGTCAAGGGTGGGTTCCTGGGGAGTCGAGCTGGTATTCTGAAGGCGGGGGGAGACGTTCATTGCAAGTATGTCGATGGTCAGGTAATCCGCGCCGGAAATAATGTGACGATTGGGGGGGAAGCGTTTAACAGTCAGATTGAAGCTCAAAACCGCGTTGTCGTGACCGGCTCCAAGGGGCGTATTGTCGGCGGCAAAGTTATGGCGGGGGACGAGATTAGAACCATCATCGCCGGTTCTGATGCCGGAACCAAAACCGTTTTACAGGTTGCCTATAATGCCGATCTGATGAAAAAATATTATGCGCTCAAGCTTGAACTTGAACGGCTCAGTGATAACTACAATCGGGTCAAAGAGGGGCTCTACGTATTTTATCGCCTTCAAATGGATGGCCAGCTGACGCCGGATAAGGAAGTAGCTTTAAAAAAACTGGAAGAGTTTAAAAAGAATTTGCCGGCCAATAATAAAGAACTGGAAAAGCAAAAGGAGCAGTTGGAAGCAGAAATACAGAAGAACCAAGAGGCGCGGATAATTGTAGTGAAAACGGTTTATCCCGGTGTAGTATTGCATTTTGGTGTTATATACAAAGAGATCACCGACCCAATGGGGCCATCATATTTTCAATTATCTGGCAATACAATTACTCACGAAGATTATAAGCCGGGTAAAAACGACTAATTCTGTTTCCCAACCTTACCGTTGTTTATCTAAAAAAATCGGTTGAAAATCGTAAAAATCTGCGTATATTCACCGTTCATCGGAGAGGTGGCCGAGCGGCTGAAGGCGTCTGCCTGCTAAGCAGGAGTACTCGAAAGGGTACCCAGGGTTCGAATCCCTGCCTCTCCGCCAT
>JAUUYJ010000156.1 GCA_030588275.1 Candidatus Zixiibacteriota bacterium
GGTCCCGACCCGATAATTGCTATATCATATTTTTCCGACATATAAAATTCCTCTTAAATTTTCAATAATTAATGATACGTCATATCTCAGATAATTTCAACTTTTTCCGTGGGAAAATAGCGGTAGCCAATTTGTATAGAGTTATTATGTGGGTGGCGTACGTCCTCGTGTGCCACCAAGGTTGGCTTTGCTTTTGGCTTTGCCACCCATAAGTCAAAAACTGTAACCACTTGAGATATAACGCTCTCCTTTCTTTCTTAAATCATAAATTGGCTTTGAATCACATATAAAAGGTGTTGTCTGAGTCGCATTTTTCTCCTTTGTGTAGGATAATATATAATAGCGGTGGATTCAGAATTAGGGGTGGTTATGTATGGAATGCTTTGTCGGATTACCGACATTAAAGGTTGTGTCGGGTCCTGATTTTGGTAAAGCCAATTATATTGGCTTGCCAAAATCGTGACCTGACGCCACCACAAAACCACCCCTGAATCTGAAACTGCCCCCTCTTGTATGACAACCATAACGATAGGACAGTTACATGAAGCGACCAATTCTACAACGCAACCCCATAGCCGGGCATCTTCAGATTCACCATCGATTTGTGAGGTGAAAGACGAAAAAGGAACGACCGAACCCAATCCCCTGACATCCACTACCCTACAATCAGTTACGGTGGATTCTGTGCCAAATAAAAAAACCGACTCTCGATTTCACTCAAGAGTCGGCTTAAAAGTAAGCTATGACTAAATTATCACTTCGAGCCGGTCAGCGTAACAATGACGACCATCGAATCAACCGTCAGATCAAAAAAGACCTCCGATTGATCTTTGCGCCCAATCGGATAGATCGAAAAATAACCACGCTCCAAAGCAGATTTGATATCAATCAACCCGGTGATATACTGCATCGACTCGTTCCAGCTAATCGCAACGCTGTCAAATGCAGGAATCGTCCAACCGGTAAAAATCAAATGGTTGGAGCCAGCCGAATCAAGCACCATCTGAGCCGTCGGCCAGTTGGCGGCGGTATCCTCTTCCAAAAAAAGCTGGAAGGTCACCGGATAGCTTTCGTTGTTTTTTACTTTGGCGTAGAAACCGATATTATCGATGTTTTTGATATCATCTTTGTATTCGGCATAATCGGCATCGTCAGTCAGGTCAACCAACATCTCTCCACCATTATCAAAAAAGTCGGTGGTGGTATGCTGAATTGCAACCGGGTTGCCATTCGCATCCGGCGCCAGCTTGGCGGTCACAACAACCGTTCCGGTGCCGATGCACCCAACCCAGATCAACATCAAAGCGATGGTAGCCAAAAATACAGATATATTAAGTTTGCTCTTCATCATCATCTCCTATTTCTGACCGACAAAATAAATCAGGCCAGCCGAAATCGTCCACGCCTTGCGCGAAGTAGAATTTTCGCTACTTATTATATGAACTTTTCCCTGCAAATCAATCGTCAACCGTTCAATCAACCCCAATGCAACCCCAGCACCGGTTGACCATCCGGATTTATTGGTCGTTTCATCCCCATCCCGCTTATTGTTATAAAGCCCACCACCAAGAATCACATATGGCTTTAGGCCAACTTCTCCCAGACCGGATCCAAAGGTCAGATCGACTCCATAATAATCGAGCTTCGCCCCATCCCGTTTGCCAACCCCTTCGATCTCGGCATCTCCATACGATCCAAAGTTAAGATTCGGTTCAATCAGGATCGGTCCGGCCAGCTTGGCTCTGATCTTCAGACCAAAAGCGGCTCCATCCCCTTGATCTTCCTGAGCGACAGGGTACAACGGACCACCATAAACGCCAAACCCAACCGGCCCCGCTATGGCAGTTGAATACAGGATGGCAAAAAGTGCTATAATAACAAAAGATACGATAAGACGCATAATTCCTCCCAAAAACTGTGTGCCTCCGATTATACATCTCTATCACAACTTGTCAACCGAATAATTTGTATTACCGCAATTGACCGTTTCCTCTTTTCCCTTCGAGTGCCTTATTATACGGCCAAATTTGAGACGAGTTCGACATTTGAACTATTTAAAAAATACTAAAATTCTGGCTTGACAAGGAGGAACAGGCCTATTTATTGGGTACACTTTACTAAACTTTTATAGCCGCTATCATAAACGACGTAAATAGCTTCGCTATAAACGCAGTAAATAGCTTCGCTATAAACGACGGAATCGTAAATAACTTTGTTATAAACGCAGGGACATAAAAGAGAATAATGAGAAAAGTGAAACTGTATGCGTGTTGAAATTGGACATAAGATAAAAGAACTGCGTTTGGCGGCTGAGTTAACTCAAGAGGAGTTGGGCACACGGGCTCAATTGACCAAAGGGTTTATCTCACAACTGGAAAATGACCAATCGTCGATTTCGGTTGACTCCCTTCTGGAACTGCTCGACGCGCTGGGTATATCAATCAGCCAGTTTTTTGAGGATGATACTGAGACAGACCGGATTCAGTTTGGTCCAGCCGATCGTCTGTTGCTAAATGATCGGGGTGCCAAAAATTTCGAGATGCTCATACCCGGTTCTACAAATATGCTTATGGACCCGATCTCCATCACGCTGTTTCCAGGGGAATCGCTTGAGTTTGAGGAACCTCACAACGGCGAAGAGTTTGGTTATGTTTTGTCTGGTCGGTTGACGATTAAATATGGATCACGAACGATTGCGATAAAAAAAGATGAATGTTTTTATTTCGAGTCATCAAAGCCTCATCAGTTTTCAAATAACGGCAAGAACAAAACCACAATTATATGGGTGACGACGCCACCACAGATGTAGCGTCCTGATTAAGCAAGGAAATTAGTAATGGAAATCTTGGGAAAACATCTTCTGGTTGAATTTACCGATTGCGACCGGAAAGCATTGAACGACCTGAAGCGGATGGAAAAGATATTACTCGAGGCGGCCCAGAAAGCCGGAGCGACAATTGTTGATTCGATCTTTCATCTGTACAACCCGCATGGCGTCTCCGGTGTCATCGTTATCGCCGAATCGCATATGTCGATTCATACCTGGCCGGAATACGGTTACGCCGCCGTCGATTTTTTCACCTGTGGCGAACGGGTTGATCCGTGGATCGCTTGCCGCTATATGAATGAACAGTTGGGCGGTTCAATGAATACGAGGGAAGTGAAGCGGGGCATTCCCGGTGATGTCGATCGGGTCATACCGCATAAGCCAGATAGCGAAACGTTGCCAAAAAAGGAAGTCGCCTAAAGGGTCTCGGCATGAAAGCGATTACATTAAAAGATCGAAGATCATCCCGCCTTTTGCCCGGAGCGAATCTCAGCCGGGTGGAAAATTTATGCGCTGGCCATCAGACTCCATTTATGCTCGTGCGAACCTCCGTTATCAGGAAAAACCTAAAACAGTTGCGTCAGGCACTTCCGGATGTGGAAGTTTATTATGCGGTCAAAGCAAATAATCATCCGTCCATCATTGAAACACTCCGAGATGAATCGTGCAAATTTGATGTCTCTTCCATCAGAGAGCTTAAGCAAGTTTTAGAAATTGGCGCTGACCCTTCCGATACAATTCATACCAACCCAATAAAAAGCAAATCCGAAATCGAAGCATCAATCGGATTGGGTGAAGATATCTTTGTCGTCGATAATATGAGTGAGCTTGAAAAATTTTTGCCCTTCCGCAAACAGGTCAAACTGTTATTGAGATTCAAAACCGATTCGGGACAGGCGGTCGTTGACCTTTCGTATAAATTCGGAGCCGAGCCGGTTGAGATTGAAACGATGCTCGATTATCTGGTTGAGCATGATATTCCTCTGGCCGGTTTTTGCTTTCATGTCGGTTCACAATGTACCGATCCGGATAAGTATGTCAGGTCGATTAAGGTCGCGGCCGAGTTAATCGCAAATGCGACGAAGCGCGGATTAAATCCTGATATTTTGGATATTGGCGGAGGCTTCCCAATTGAATATACCGACACGGTCATCGGCATTGATGAAATTGGAGCCAAAATCACCACTGCCCTGAGAGAGCTAATTGCACCGGAGATAAAAGTCATCTGCGAACCGGGACGATATATTTGCGGTCCAGCCGCCACCCTGTTCTGTACTGTGATTGGCCAGGCGGTGCGTGATCGCGTTAAGTGGTATTATATTGATGATGGGCTGTATGGGTCCTTTTCGGGGCGGCTCTTCGATCAATGCTCCTACCATATTTTGACCAACAGAAACAGCAAATGGGAAAAGGCGGTTTTGGCCGGCCCGACCTGCGATTCTTTCGATGTCGTTTACAAAGATTGCCTTTTGCCTCCGCTTGAGATTGGGGACCAACTGATTTTTCCCGCAATGGGAGCCTACTGCTCAGTTTCCGCAACCGAATTTAACGGTCTGGGACGAGCCAAAACGGTTGTCGTCGATTGGTAAAAGTCTGACATGCGGATGGCATACTTCGTTTGACAGGCTGACAGATAAAAGCATAAATTGAGAGAATAAGATGATCGATCAAAAATCAAATCAGATCAAAGAAGAGTCGATGGATGACCTCTGGAATGTCTGGTTCACCGAACTACATGAGGGAAAATCGGGCCTGACATTTAAGGTCAACCGCTTGGTAGAATCGTTGCAGTCAGATTTTCAGCGAATTGATATCATCGAAACCGAGGAGTATGGCAAGGCATTGGTTCTGTACGGTTCCTTGATGGTCGCCGAGGGTGACACCGGTGCTTATAACGAAATGATTTCTCACGTTCCACTTTTGGCCCATCCCGACCCCAAAGAGGTTTTGGTCATTGGCGGTGGCGATGGTGGATGCGTCACCAATGTTCTGAAACATCCCGGCGTTAAGCGATGCACTATCTGCGAGATTGATGAAAAAGTTATTGAGGTTTGCCGGCGACATTTTCCCAAGCTAACGTCCGGTCTTGACGATCCTCGCTGTCGCATAAAAATCGGCGACGGCAAGAAGTTTATCGAAACAACCGACGAAACATTCGACCTTATCATTCTTGATCTGTCCGACCCAATCGGCCCTGCCGCCGAGCTGTTTCAAAAATCTTTTCATCAGTCAGTTTTTGATCGGCTCAACCCGGATGGCATCATGGTCGCCCAATCGGAATCGCCACTTTTCAATCCGGAAACGGTCAAAGCGATGTACGGAAACCTCCGGGATATTTTTCCGATTGTCGAAATGTACAGTTGCCTGATGCCGATCTACCCCTCTTCGTTCTGGTCGTTCGCCTTTTGTTCTAATAAATATCACCCTCTCAAAGATTTCCAAGCCGACCGTTATGCGCAAACCGATCTGTCAGACTGCAACTATTATAATGATGAGATTCACAAAGGATCGTTTGCCCTGCCTCAATACGTGCGTGAATTATTGAAATAGTTTGTAATAAATAGATATCTGTTTTTAAAAAAGACCCGGCCAATACCGGGTCTTTTTTTTATTGAAATATGAGATCATCAAGCATCAGCAGTTTTCGTAGTTCGGACCGCCCCCTCCTTCGGGGACTTTCCATGTTATAACCTGATACGGATCGGCAATATCGCACGTCTTGCAATGGACGCAGTTTGATGGCGTCAACTGGAGATGCTTACCCCCACCCGCACCCTCATCATTATCGACCATCTCATACACCTGAGCCGGGCAAAAATACTGGCAAGGATTGCCAAACTCTTCGGTGCACTTGGTATTGCAGATATCGTAATCAGAAATTACCAAATGAGACGGTTGATCCTCTTCATGCTTGGTACCACTTTTATAAACGTCGGTCAGTTTGTCAAACAGATATTTATTATCGAATTTCATCGGCGTCGGGGGCTGGCGATCTCCTGAGAAAAACGCCCTGAACGGTTGCATATGTTCGTGATCCGGTCTCGCGTTGATACGATCAAAGAGACCCCGTCCAGCGGAGACAAATTGAAATCCGGCATTAACCATGCCTGAGACCAAGCCCCCCTCAAACCCTTGATGAAAATTACGCACTTTATATAGTTCGGTTTTGGCCGGACTGGATTCAAAAAGATTTTGCATCGTTTTGAGACTATTGGATGAAAAATCATCCTTCTCAAGCGCCGCAAAAACTGTTTTGGCCGCCATCATACCGGACTGGATGCCAAGATGGATCCCCTTGAGGCGCTGAGCATTTAAGAAACCGGCGGCATCACCGATAATCAAAAAATTGTTATCGTACAGCCGAGGCATCGCATAATACCCACCTTCGGGAATCGTTTTGGCACCATAATGAAGCA
>JAUUYJ010000118.1 GCA_030588275.1 Candidatus Zixiibacteriota bacterium
AGTTTCCGCTTAAACCAATTCAACTTTCGGATCGATGATCCCAAAAACAGAGACAGTTTCATGTCACTTTTGGATAGAGAGCTGACTATTCTCCAAAGAAGGTCAAGGTGGTCAGGCGGGTATGCTCCGGAGGAAAACAGGGCGAGGCACAACGGCTTGTTCGATTTATACCGTTTTAGTCGTTCGGTAAAAACCGACTGGTTGTCAAGACAAAGCTCTGCCTCTAAAGCTTGGCCGGTCACAATTACCCGAGCTGGTTCAATGCCATACTTTATGGCAGAATCTTTGGTCTCCTGAGTTGGAACCAAAGTCGCCAAGCATCCGTCAACCGCCGCTTCGACCGGAAAAACTAATTCCCCATGCTGATAGACCACCCGGTTCTGCCGACTGAGAATACTGGCCAATATCGGATGAGCAACCAACACCGGGCCGGTAAAATGAACGAGCATTTTTCTTATATCTCGTCCCAAAATTGTTTTTAATAAACGACTCGATTCTCCACTACCCGTTTTATCTCGTAGTCGATTATAGAGTCGGGTGATCATTCCCCCCCTGCTACCAAACTGGTACATCTGCCTGATGAGTAGCCATGCAAACCGAGTCAGGAATGTCCCGGACGAAAAAACATCGGTCACATAATAATTAATCTCTGGATTGTTCGACTTCAAAGTCGCAACGACCCCATCTATATATGAAGGATGCCCCCGGCCAATATTGGTATAAACAAAAACAAGATCAGCCGATGATAATGAGTCTGTTTCAGGCATGTTGACTCTCTTGTTTTTTGACACCACTATTAAATTCAATTGGTATTTGTGACTCTATAATGAGATAGCTAAAGCAGGCAATCAGGGCTATCGACGATACCACACTCCATGTCATAATCGAATTACCAGAAAAGAAATGAAGCAAAAATCCGCCGACTGTCGGCCCCAATGACCACCCGGCCATTTGAAAAAAACCAAAGAACCCCATATACTGGCCATATTTTTCGGGGGGCGAAATATTGGCGACAAAGGTCACCGCCGGTGGAGAAACGATCATCTCCGCCGTTGTAATAATTACCATGCACAGTATCAGAAAATAGAAACTTCCGGCCAGACCAACCAGAAAATAGCCGACCGCATAAATTGCTGCACCAATCGCCAACTGTCGAGTCAAAGGGATGCTTTTAAGGTATGTCGAGACAGAGAATTGAAATAAAACGACGAGCGAACCGTTAATCAAATATAGCAATCCCAACTGATCTTTTGTGATTCCAACGGTCTCGACGCTATATATCGAAAGTGCCGCAATCAATTGTGCCACAGCCAAAAACAGAACGAATGATATAATGCAATGACGCATCAACAGCCTGTTTTTCATCTGTTTGATAAAATCTCTTGGACCCGAAATGTCAGATTTATTCATGGAACGTCTCTTGACGTCTTTTAAGGCAAAGAGAAAATACAAACCTGAACTGATCGCCATAACCGCCGCCATAACGAACAACAAAAAATAAGAATGAAAGGCGATTATGCCACCCACACCCGGACCAACAGCCCAGCCAAGGTTTCCGGAAATTCTCAAAAATGCGTAGGCATCAATTCTCTGGTCCCGCTTGACAATGTCGGCCACCATAGCATTTGCGGCAGGATGCAAAACAGCACCAAAAATAAAATTGACTCCGATAATACTTCCAATTGTCCAAAACCCTGCCTTGTTGTAAATTGCTATGCTAACGGCTATAAAAGTAATTGAGCGAAGGATTTGTGACCAGCCCATTATCGGAACCCGTCCAAACCGGTCGGAAAGCCAACCTGCAAACGGTTGTGGGGCAGCTCTTAAAACGGCGGTACATCCAAAATAGACACCAATAGCCCACATAGAGATGCCTAATTCCTGATAAAAATAGATTGAAATAAACGGGACAATCATGGCGAAGCCAGCCGCGGTGATGAACCAACCCAAAGCAAGCGTATATATACGGCGGTCGAAACCGTCAAACCGACCCACGAACTTGTTCAAAAACCTCCAGCTTGGCATTGGGTAATTAAATCATCCAAGGCCAAATTGTCCAGTAAAATAGAATTTATCTGCCTATCGTTCCATACCTGATTAATAATGTCGCAAAAAATAATCAAACAATTACGAATTATTGTCCCATACGAGCTATTTTTATTTAATTGTATTGGATAATTAGGGGGCTGATACGTCATTATTGCACACATGGAATGCCTGTAATTGGCTCTCCAGCACAACCGTGCCGGTTGCCAAATTAGGACTTGCTTTTGATCTGTCGGATGTTTAAATTATCAGCTTATTCCGACCGAAAGCCGGTCGTGCGAAGAGATGGCTAGAAATGTCTTGGGTCCAATATATTAGGTGGGTATAACGATGCGTTACAAAACTGTTTTAGGTTCACTATTGGTGTTGGTATTGGTCAGTTTGGTTCTGTCCGGCCAGGCTCAATCCCGGGCGATGTACGATCCGGATGGAGGTAATGGTGGAGACGGCTATTTGAAGCCGATGGCCTCTAATCCCAACATTCAGTTTGAATATCACAATATCGGTAAAATCGGTTTAACCATATATAATAATGGACGGTTTGGAACGACCGGTAACACCCTTATGTGTGACGGTGAAATTTGTCCCTCGGTAGAATATCCAATCGGATCAGAGATGGAATATCTTTTCTCTGGTGCACTTTGGATTGGTGCCATTGTCGGACGCGATACTCTCGTGTCGGTCGGTACTGAAGGATGGTATGCTGCGGGAATGATGGAACTGCTACCGGAAGACGGTCTTGACGGTGCCTTTATCAGGCGTTCTTCTCTACGTACAGATCTGTCTATTTTTAGCGATGATGCTAAATCGGAGCAAGATTATATCGCCTACTATGCAGACACCGTAATTAATCCTGGATTAAATGATGCAGACCCATGGGATAATCGCCCACATATTCCGATTGGACTTACGATTAGGCAATCTTCTTATGCCTGGAGCTATGATTATGCTGAAGATTTTATAATCATTGATTATTTGTTCACCAATGTTAGTTCCTTCCCGATCAAAAGCCTTTATTTGGGGCTTTATGTAGATGCCGATGTTTACCATCGCTCCAATCAGGCAACCGGGTTTGATGATGATATATGCGGTTTTCGCCATACCGTTGCGACCCCCGCCGGATGGTGTATAGATGAGGATACGGTCAATATTGCCTGGATTGCCGACAATGATGGCGATCCGCTGGGTGGAACCTGGGGCTTCAGCTCTCCGGTAGCAGTCACCGGGGTAAGTGTTGTACGTTCACCAAATCCTGATTTGCAAACCAGTTTTAATTGGTGGATATCAAACGGCAATACATCCCTTGATTTTGGACCACGTTTGGCCGGGACAGATGAAGATCCATTTCGTCCTTTTGAGGGTTCGGGGTTAGGCACGCCAACCGGTGATAAAAACAAATATTATGTTATGCAACACCAGGAGTTTGATTACGATCAACTGTTTGTAGCTCGTAATCACAATGAAGATGGTGCAGTTTATCTCCCACCACCACCACCAGATATCGCCGCCGACTTTGCCGACGGCTACGACACCCGCTACCTGATGTCCTTTGGACCATTTGATATTGATCCCGGTGATTCATTGCCAGTAACGCTGTCATACCTGGCTGGAGACAACTTCCACCAAGAGCCGAATGACTTCGTGGAGTACTTTGATGTATTGCAACCGGAGAAATATTACGAACAATTGAATTTTAAAGATTTTGGAACCAACGCCCGCTGGGCCAACTGGATTTTTGACAATCCTGGCGTTGACACCGATAATGACGGCGATTCTGGAAAATTCTGCTGGAATTATGTATGGGAAGCAGACTCGGCTGACAAACACGCCGATTCTGTTTTGGTAGACTCCACAAAATTTTACTATCGTGGCGACGGCGTACCCGATCTCCGTGGTGCCGCCCCCCCGCCCCCGCCGATTATTTCTGTTAAACCGGAATTAGGTTCGGTGACAATCCGCTGGAATGGGCAGAATTCAGAAAACGCCATTGATGTCTTTTCCGATCAAAAAGATTTTGAGGGATACCGCGTTTATTATTCGGAAGGCGATCAGGCCAAGGAATACATTCTTTTGACCTCATTTGATCTGGATGATTACAAGGTGTATGTATTCAACGAGACGTTAAGGTTGTGGGAACAGTTTGCCGTCCCGCTTACAAGAGATTCGCTACAAATCTTATATGGTGCATTTTTTGAGCCGCTGGATTACAATAGCGAATTCAATTACTTTGAAAGCCCCGGTGGAGATCTGTTTTATTACGCTCCGCAGGATTGGAACCAGTCCGATCTACTTGATCAAAACCTGGTGCATCGGGTTTATCCCAATGCTTCCAAATACGATGCTTTTGATACCACCGAAGCTGGCTTCCTCAGATATTACGAATATGAATACAATGTAAAAAACCTCCAGCCTTCCAAAGCGTACTATTTTTCGGTAACCTCTTTTGATTACGGTTCATTAAAAGTTGACCTTGGGGCTCTGGAATCATCCCCTCTGATCAATGCCGTTTACGAATTTCCGTTACCGGATGCCAACGCTGTTGAGGAAGAAGCTTTGAGTGTTATTGTATATCCCAACCCCTATCGCATTGATGCCGGATATGCTACGGCTGGTTACGAAAACCGAGACCAGATTAGGTCTGCCGAATTAACCCGGCTAATTAATTTTGCTAATTTGCCCAAAGTCTGTACCATCAGGATATATTCCATTGATGGTGATTTGATTAGGGAAATTGAGCATAATTACCCCGAAGGTGGTCCTCGCTCCCAACATGAAACCTGGAATGTTATCAGCCGCAATACTCAGGCTGTGGTTACCGGGATTTATTATTGGCACGTTGAATCCGATATGGGTGAACAGCTGGGTAAATTGGTAATTATGAAGTAACTGAACTGCGTATAAAAAAACCCCGCCTATGCGGGGTTTTTTTTGCTCATTAATTAGCTTCAAATAAACATAAGATCAATTGGCTTGACTGGTAAACAGCCCGATAATATTCCCATCCAGATCAGAAAATTTCCCATATGCCCCAATAGTCGGGATATCAGTTTTTGCTGTCACTTGCTGACCACCTAACGAAATCGCCTTTTGCAGGTAGGCATCAATATCATCAACCTCAATATAAGCGACCACGCCAGTTGTATCTGGAACCGACTCTGCCTTCATGAATGCTCCACTAAGCCCATCGGTCGGTTGAAAAAAGATATAATCATCCCCCATAGAATTATTAATCTTCCATCCAAACAACTGCACATAAAATTCTGCCGATTTTTTTGGGTTGGTCGCGGCAATCTCAAAATGACAAAAATTGTTTTTACTCATAGAATAATCCTCCAAAGCTTATTTGATCTTACCAACGTCGAAAACAGGCTGGCAATTAACTGAAATTATAAATATATCTACGTTTCGCTTAAGAGAATGGTTGCAAAACAGAAAGAGTTCAGCCGTCCGATCCTGTTTCATATTTTATTTAAATATTTAGGCAGGAGCATGTTTTAAAACGCAACTTGATTCTAATTTTTGCGTCTATAAATGGGTGAGAAGGGTTTGACAGAATGACGCCGCGGCCGGAACTCGTTTCGACCGCGGCTCATCTTTTATAAGATAAATTTTCAGACTAATTTTAATTTTTATAAATGTCGGTCATCGGGAAAAAGGCTTGCCAGGCAAACCAAAACGCCGTCACGACCGGAAAAGCCTCGACAGTATTGCCAGAAGTTTGATCTATCCCTGTAAAGGTGAAAAGAGGCTCAGTATTGCCCTCTTTGGATAGAATCACCTTATCCTTCTGGATTAATAAATCTAACTTGGTGCCAGTGGCGGAAGGAATGTTAAAGGCCGCCATTTCTGCCTGGCCATCCGAGATCAGCAAGATATATCTCTTGTCAAATATTATCAACTGAGCCGCCTGATCCTCAAATGAGGAGACCGGGACGGCTAATTGTGATTGTTCGCTCCTCAACCCATAAATTTTATCCTTGGGATCCATCAGGCTGTCGGAAGCAACGGTTCCAAAGATTCCAATTTTGGAGCGGTCTTCAAAATACTCCTTGTAGGGCGAATGAGCCTTACCCTTTTCCGGTTTTTCCAAAAACAGCACACCAGATTGGTCTTTGAGTTCACCAAAAGTCGAAAAGGATGATGCGAACATAGTCAGTTCTCGATCCTTGTATTTACCCCTGAGACATTTACCACTAATTTGTGACCATAATGAACTGGTCTGATCATCCTCCATCACCAAAGCATCACGCCACAGCTTCCCGGAAGCTTCAAAAGTTAAGCGCTGACCATCAATTTCGGCGACATAAACTATGCCAGTAAAACAAAGTGGTCACCACGTTGCGGCCACATAGATATCCCCAATCTGATCATTGACAATCTCATGATGGTCGAGATGCCAGGTTGAGTAAGCATGAGTTTGACCATTGTGACTAACTACCATAAGCGGTTCTTCATCATAATAATTGATCGCCGCCGCCTTGCCATCGACATAGACCGGATCATATATTCCGGGTATGCCACCCTTTTCCAGAACCGAATAAAGGGTATGCCCGTTCAGCTCTTCCTTTTTCAGATCACGTTGTGCCATGCTGGTTGCTCCAAAGCATAAAATTAATATCAGACCAATAATCGCACTTTTCATAATTCCTCCTGAGTTATCAATAGATACGTAACCTGTTTCCCAATTTAAGGCCAAAACAATTGCTACCACCAGGTATTTTTGGTATCATAACCCATTAATCTAATTGAGAGGATAACATGAAAGATAAAAGAAATGCAGTCCTGGCCAAAAACCTGATCAATTATTCTTGTCGCCTGCAACCGGGTGAAAAAGTTATGATTGAAATTAAGGGAAAAGAGACGCTGGAACTGGCCAAAGATATTATCGCCGAGGCAACTCGAGTCGGCGGTATCCCCTTCTGGTATTATAACGACGAGTCGCTTCAACGATCATGGATTATGCAAGCGGATGAAAATCAGTTCAAGGCATCAGGCAAATTTCATCTTAAATTGATGAAAGAGATGGACGCATACCTCGGCCTTCGTGGGTCCGATAACCCCTTTGACTTAGCCGATGTTGACTCCAAGCAAACCAAGATGAACCAGAAGTTATTCTACAAACCGGTTCATTTGGAACAACGGGTCAAACGGACCAAATGGTGCGTTCTGCGCTTTCCGAATAATGCGATGGCCCAATTGGCCGAAACCAGCCAGGAAGCATTCGAGGAATTTTATTATAACGTCTGTTGCCTCGATTATGCTAAAATGTCAAAATCGATGGACCCTCTCGTTGAGGCAATGGACAAAACGGACATGGTGCGAATCGTCTCACCCGGCACCGACCTCTCCTTCTCGATAAAAGATATTCCAGTAGTCAAGTGTGATGGTCAAAGAAACATCCCGGATGGTGAAGCTTATACTGCCCCGGTCAAGGATTCGATCAATGGCTTTATCACCTACAACACTCCATCGCTTCATGACGGGATCAATTATACCGGTATCCGTTTTGAATTTCGCAATGGAAAAATCGTTGATGCCTCCTGCGATGGCGGGAACCGTGACAAATTAAATGA
>JAUUYJ010000072.1 GCA_030588275.1 Candidatus Zixiibacteriota bacterium
ATATTGATGGTGACGGACATTGCGCCGATGCCGACAATTGCCCCACAATTTACAACCCGACTCAAGCCAACTCCGATGGGGATACCTATGGCAATTTGTGTGACAACTGCCCAACCGTAACCAATCAAGATCAAAGCGATACTGACGGCGACACCATTGGCGATTTATGCGATAACTGCCCCGATGATGCCAACGTAAATCAGGCTGATGCTGATGGAGACAATATCGGTGACCTGTGCGACACCTGCCCCAATGATCCACTAAATGATATTGATGGTGATGGGTTTTGTGCCGATCAGGACAATTGTCCTTCTATCTATAATCCCGATCAACTCGATGTCGATGGCGACAGTTATGGAGATTTGTGCGATAACTGCCCGGATATCGCCAACAACGATCAACTTGATAGCGACGGCGATGGTATCGGTGACCTGTGCGATGAGTGTACCGACACCGATGGGGATGGCTATGGTGACCCCGGTTTCCCAGCCAACACCTGCACCGTGGATAACTGCCCCGATATCAGTAACCCCGATCAGGCAGATGAAGATGGTGATGGCATCGGAGACGTATGCGATATCGGGAATGCTGTTTGGGACGAGATTTACACGCCGACTCTGGCCCTAACGGTATCAAATGATGGTAACTTTGGTAATCAGGGTATGGGTGGCTTCACCCTTGACTTCAGCATCAGTGGTGATTGCGACCCCTTCGCCGACGTTTACATTTATGATGGTTCGCCTGTAATTTCCTATATCAACCTCAAAGATGGTAATGATACCGTCGCTTATCACGCGATGTTTGGGAACCATCCCTTTATGATTCTTGATTCCATCAATCCGATGATTCCAACCGAAACAACACCCGACTATGATGTCTTCCATAGTGGCACATTCGCCACCCCGGATACATTTATCGCGATTGAAAAAACCTGGTGGGCTCCCAAGACACCGGATAGCAGTGATTTTGTGATTCAACGGATGACACTCTATTCTCTTGATGGTCAGGCGCATCATGGCTTGACGATTGGAGAGGTTATAGATTGGGATGTTCCCTCTTCTAATGGTGCCCAGAATTATGGCCACTATGATAGTGATCGCAACCTAATTTACCATCAGGGTACCTTGGGAGAATATCAGGGTTGTATCCCGTACGATCAACGCTGGGGTGGAATGGCAATGTTGGGGTATTATGTATCCGACTCCTGCGGTTTTACCAAAGGTTCTCCTTATGCCGCATTTACCGAGTCGAATGAGACCTGGGTCTGGCCTAATTCCGGTTTTGTCGAGGCGGAGATGTTTACCATAATGCAAAGGCCGGGTTACGAAATTTATGCTACCGACGAAGATATATTTTCAACTCTGATCTATTTCCAGGGGTTTAGCCTGGGACCAGACGATACTCTGGTGATATATACTGCCTTGTCTTCGGTACAAAATGCTCAAGGTCCAATTGGATGGGAGCTTTTTAACAATATCGACAAAGCAGAAGCGTGGATGCTTGATCACGTTGTCAATCTTTGCTATCTCTGCGGCGATGCAGATGGGGATTGGCACCACAATATTGTGGACCCTATCTATTTATTGAATTTCATATTTAAGCATGGCCCTGCTCCCGATCCTTTGATTGCCGGCAACGCCAATTGCGATGGTAATGTCGATGTGGCCGATGTTGTATACCATATTAATTACATCTTTAGGGGTGGACCACAGCCTTGTGATTGTAAATAATACCTGATTTTCTATAAAAGCCAGAGCCTTGATGAGGCTCTGGCTTTTTTAACATACAGCTTGTATTATTGTAATTTTCGTGTAAATTAAAACAGCAAACGATTGGTACTGCCAAGCTGAATAAATTCAATATCAGCAAAGGACCAACGATGTCGATAGTAAGAGCTATTCTTTACACCTGCCTAATCTGTATAATAAAAATTAATCTCATTTCGGCTCAAACGGTTCCGATAGAAACCTCTCCATTTTGGCAATCATCAGAATCAAATCTCTATTCAACCGGGATGATCTGGCGCGATTGTAACAATGACGGCTACATTGATGTTTTCTATTCCAATGGAAACGATATTGTCCTCGCCCCCAACACAATTTATTTGTCCGATCATGGAGAACTTCCCGCTTCAGCTTCATGGGTTTCGGCAAACAGCGAGTATTCAGGACATTGTGCCGTTGGTGATATAAATGATGATGGATGGGCCGATTTTTTTGTTTCCAATTTTCTCGGGCAGGATGGCTTCTCTACCGCTAACTTTTCAAACTTGTATCTCAATAGTGATGGACTACCGAACCAGTCACCCGATTGGAGTAATACAGACAGCATCTATTCATTCTCCTGTGCTACAGGGGATGTTGATGGAGATGGCGATTTAGATATTGCCGTCGCCACCGGTGAACCGTATGGCAGTCGAAAAATTGTCGACAGGATATATTATAATGTAAATGGCTCCTTTGAATCGGAACCGGGCTGGCAATCTCAGGCGATGACCGAAGCGATGGATGTTACTTGGGGGGATGTTGACAATGATGGCGATCTTGACCTGGCTTTTGCTTATAACGATCGTCCACCAGCCATTTTCTACAACGGTGGGAGTTTTTTAGAGACTACTCCATCCTGGCAGGCAGATCATAACGAATCTTCCAATACCCTTATTTTTGGCGATGTCAATGGAGATGGTTGGCTCGATCTGGTTGTTGCCTTCAATGACCAACTTGGTGGTGGGGGATATTTTCGAGTTTATTATAACGATGGTACGGGGCAGTTAGACGGCAATTATGGGTGGCAATCTTCATCAGGTGGTTACGGCTCCGGGCTGGCCCTTTATGATTACGATTATGATGGAGATCTTGATTTGGCTGCAGGACGCTGGTTTGATAAGGCGCGTATTTATGAAAACACCGGTATCGGTTTTACATTAACGCCGGTTTGGCGAGCCGATGCCTCGACCGTTGTTGAGGAGATGGCGTGGGTTGATGTTGATGGTCATGGTCTCGAACCAAGAGCCGACACAATTTCAAATGTAGCCGGCAAGAAGGTTTATTACACCACTCATGCTCCCCTATATGCGATAGACTCAGTTATGGTTGATGGAGCCCTGCTCGGTCACCCCCAGTTCTGCTACGACCTTATTTCAGGCTGGGTAGCATTGGAGGTTGAACCAACTACCGAGTTGATAATTTGCTCGCAATATTCCTTTACCAACGATCTGGCGATTTCACATTGGGATACATACAACATGGTCTGGGGAAATAGTAACCCATCACCAATTCTGTTTTCAGCCGATACATTGATTGGCTTTGCTCCTCTTGAAGTGAACTTCTCCGACCAGTCGATTGGAGCGAGCGAATGGAATTGGGAATTTGGAGATATGCAAACATCCGAAATTGCTCACCCAACCCACACATATCAGCAGGCAGGATCATTTGATGTATCCTTACGAAATCTTCTACCTGATGGTCCCCACTTTCGCTCAACCGAAAAAATGATTATCACGTTAGCCGATAGTCTGTTTTTCCCCGAATTAGAACTGCTGGTCAATCAACCGATTGTGGTGCCAATTTCTTTGACCAACGCCCATCCGTTACAAAAACTGGTATTAACAGTTTCATTCAATGGTCCACCCGACCTGAACTATTTGGGACTTGATTTAACTGCCTGCCGGTCGGATTATTTTCAACAGATTTCGATATTAGAACTGGATACAGCCGCCAATAATCTAGCCATTGAATTTATTGTTGGTATCAATATTGGTAAACCACCCCTCTCTCCTGGAACGGGTTTCATTGCCAACCTGATTTTCAGCGCCGCCAGTTCAGGAGGTGAAGTCAGACTCGAAACGGTTACAACATCTTCTGAAACAACCGTTTTGGATGCTGGGTATATTTCCTATGAGCCATACTCAAACATTGGTCTAATCAACATAGGAGAATGTGGTGATGCATCCGGTGATGGCCATGTTAATGTCGGAGATGCCGTCTATCTGATTAATTTCATTTTTAGAGATGGCCTTCCCCCGTCGGTTTTTGTTTCAGGGGATGCCAATTGTGACAGTTTTGTAAATGTTGGTGACGCCGTTTATCTTATCAATTTTGTCTTCAGCGACGGAACACCCCCCTGTTGCAACGATTGAAAAAAACGGCTTATGCTCTACTGCCGAGAATCTTGCAATTTTGATTCAAATTGCCTATAATTATTCCTGGCACTATCTGAAATCCGTATTGTTCATTTTGATGATTATTATCAAAGAACCTTCATCCTCATCCATTTCTTCCGTATTGTCTGTGCCGCTGTTTATACTATAATTTGGAGCGCAAGCAATGGATCATAAGAGTAGTTTAATTCTAATTGTTGCCGAGAAATCACTCTCTATTGTCTCACTCGCCGAGGCCCTTGGAGGAAACAATCGGGTTGCAAATTGCCCAACACTTAGCGAAGCCACCAACTACCTCAAAGATAGAGCCGTTGATCTGATGATTGCGACAATTAACGGTTCCAGTTGCGATGATGCCGAGCACATCCGAACGATCAGATTGTTACAGCCTGACCTCCCTTTGATTCTTATCACCGACTCTGAAAACACTGCCTTCACCCCTGATCCAGAGATTGCCGGTATAATTACCGGACCATTTAGAATTGGACATTTGGAGGAGATGATCAGCGGTATTTTTTTGGAGCGAAAGAAGAAAGAGGCAATATCTGAATCCGAAATTAAAACCGGCGGCAAATCGCTTCTCGTAGTCGATGACGACGAAACGTTTCGAACCGTTCTAATCAGGACGCTGACCTTGTCGGGATATTCCGTTAAGGGAGCTACCGACGGGAAGATGGCGCTTGAGATCATTGAACGGGGTTCGGTTGACACGGTTATTACCGATGTCAACATGCCCCACATGGATGGGTTGACCCTTCTTAATAAGATAAAGAAGAACCACCCCCAAATTCCGGTGATATTAATCACCGGCTATCTTTCGGCCAACAAAACCGATATTGACGACCAATATGAGCCGGATGGCTTTTTAATGAAGCCCTTTAATGTTCATGGCATTATCGAACTCCTCGAAAATATTTCTAAATTGGACTAATAATTTCGTTTGGCTCAGAAACTGTGCAAATTAGCCCAAATTTATCTATCTTTTTCATTTACCAATTCATTAACTTGCCGTATATAATAAAATGCCAGAGCGTAAATTTGAGCACCCCTCTGTATTTAGAATGACATCACCAACTTTGGGAAAAATATGTTAAGATTAATTGGTACCGATTCTGCAAGATATTATTCCTGGGAATTAACCCCGGGGCAACACATGATTGGCCGCAAAAGCGATTGCGATCTCCCTGTTATTAATAATACGGTTTCGCGCAAGCATGCGCGATTGGAAGTTCCTGACACGGGGGATGAATGTACCTTGACTGATCTGGATAGCCACAATGGTACATTTATAAATGGTCAAGTCTTAAAGGGATCGTCAACTGTCAAAGCGGGCGACCACATTCGCTTCGGGCAAACAGAGTTTAAATTGTCGGGTGGAACCGAGGAACAGGATTCCACAATGGGTGGCGGGCGAGCCGCCATCGTTGATGCCAGCCCGATGGAACATTCGGTAATGCTTTCGATGGATGAAGCCCTCAAGCCACTCCCCTCAAAAATAACCGATCTGCCACAGTTGGTTCCAACCCTTTTTAACATGGCAAAAATGCTCGTTCTTCCAGAACCACGAGAAGTGGTCCTGGAAAGATCGCTTGACATGGTCTCCAAACTGATCCCTCATGATCGTCTGGCGGTGCTGTTCATTATCGAAGGCTCCGATGAGTTGCAGACCGCCGCCTCGATTCAGCCACCCGGTAAATCGGAAAGCGACTTCAGACTGTCTCAAACTATCGTGAATGAAATATTAAAAAACAGAAACGCCATATTAATCGCTGATGCCGCCGAAGATTCTCGTTTTGCTGAGCAACAATCGATAATCATGTCGGAGATGAAATCGGCGATGGCTGTTCCCCTCCTGGACGAGGGAAAAGTTCTGGGGATATTATATGCCGAAACTTTAAACCCCTTGCACCATTATAACGATTCTTACCTGAGACTATTCGCCACCGTTGGTAATATTATCGCATCCCGGTTATTAAATTATGCTCTTTTAACCGAACGTCAGGAAAAGCAGATTTACGAATCGGAATTACACCGGGCTTCACAGATTCAAGAAAGCCTTACGCCCACAAATATCCCCGACCTTCCCGGATATTCGATTGAGACTTTCCAGGAACAATGCCGGGCCGTTGGTGGCGATCTTTACGAATTAACTCTCATGCCCGATGGTAGCTTGATCTTCATGGTGGCTGATGTTAGTGGTAAAGGGATGGGAGCGGCATTATTGATGTCCAATATTCTGGCATCATTTCGAATTCTTTTTGAAGACAACAGTTTTGATTTAGAGAAGGCTGTCACCAGCGTTTCTCTTCAACTGTACAAATATAGTCCTTCGGAAAGTTTTGCGACCCTTTTTATTGGCATTATCAAAGATAATAAGTTGTCATATGTGAACGCCGGGCACAACCCTCCGTTACTTTTGCGACAGGATGGATCACTGGAATATATTGAAGCATCAGGCACCATGATTGGCGCTTTTGATTTTTCCAGCTGGAGCGAAGAGAGTACCATTATGAATCAGGGGGATTGTTTTGTCGTCTTCACCGATGGAATCCCGGAAGCAACGCTTGGCGGAGATGAGGATTTCTCCGACGAACGGTTGGAACAATTGATCCAATCTCATGTCGGCTGTTCCCCAGAGGAATTGACGACTCATATTATGGATGATGTCAATAATTACCTCGGGGAATCACCCCGGACCGATGATATCACAATGGTTATTATTAAGAGGAATGACTGATGCTTATTGCCGGCCAAATGCTGGGACACTTCAAGATTGAACGAAGCCTTGGAATCGGTGGAATGGGTGCCGTATATCTCGCCGAAGATACCCGTCTGCATCGCAAGGTTGCCCTGAAAGTTCTCCTGGATGATTTCTTTGAGGATGAGGAACGGAAAAAGAGATTTTACCGCGAAGCGCGCTCGGCGGCAGGTATTTCAAACCCATATGTTATGGCGATCTTCGACATTGGAGCTTGTCAACTCCCGGAATCAGACCAGCATATTGATTACATTATCATGGAGTACATCGACGGTCTATCCCTGTCTGAATTTCTCGATTCCAATCGCTCCGACATGAAAACCTGTATTCGATTAGCCGAGAAAATTTCTATCGGTCTGGCCTCGGCGCACAAAATGAATATTATCCACCGGGATATCAAACCGGCTAATATTATTATTGATAGTGAAGGAAATCCCAAAATTCTTGATTTTGGTTTGGCCAAAGCGGCTGAGCCATATCAATCGGCAACTCCCGAAGAAAGTACCGATACCATTTCACAGGAACTAACCCAGGCTGGGAAAATAATCGGAACCGTAAGCTACATGTCCCCCGAGCAGATCAGAGGCGAAAAACTGGACAGCCGATCCGATATTTTTTCTCTGGGGATTTTGCTTTATCATATGGTTACCGGAGATCTGCCCTTTGATGGCGAAACCAGAGTTTCCACCCTGGCCAAGGTATTGGAATCTGATCCCGAATCGGCCAGAATTAAAAATGGGTCAATTCCGGTCGAATTGGAAAGGATAATCTCGAAGTGTCTTAATAAAAAAACAGAGGATCGCTATCAAGACACCCGCGATCTGGTTGTCGATCTACGCAATCTCCGCCGCCAACATGATAGCGGAATATCTGAGACAATAACCGGTATTGAAGATATCCAATTGCATATAGATGAAAAGAAGAGCTTAGGAAAAGTTCTGAAATATTCGTTGGCAGGGATAATCGCAATACTTCTCGTCTTTGCTTACTTAGTTGGCGATGAAATATTTTCTGAAAATCCGGTTGAATGGGGGGACGGTCTCGCCATTCTTGGGTTTGACAACAATACTAATGACACCATTTATGACTGGCTTGAAACCGGCTTGCCTGAGATTTTACAAACCAATCTGGCTCAATACTCAAACCTGACAATTATCAATCGCAACCGCATGGTCGATTGCATTAAAGATGAAGGAAAGCGCCATATCGGTTTTGGGCACGATCATGAAGCATGTCTAAGAGCGGCCAATTACATAGGGGCCCGTCATGTCTTATCCGGTAGCCTATACCGCATCGGGGAGAACGAACTACGTTTAGATGTCCGCCTGGAAGATCTGTCGACTGGTCAAATCGTTCAGTCGGCCCGAGTCGTCGGAGCCGATCCGTTTATCTTAGTTGACAGTCTGACCAAGTCATTAGCGGCAGTTCTGTCGGTTGAAAGTACGGGCGAAACCGATGTCGGAGTTACCCGGTTCACCTCATCCTCCACCGATGCCTATAAGATATATCATCTGGCCATGATCAAATTCGAGAAAGGTCTGTACGACGAAGCGATAGCCGGATGCGAGCAGGCGATTGCGGCCGACTCTACCTTTGCCCTGCCATATATGAGGATTGGTTTGGCCTGGGTTTTTCAGGGACGTCAGCAGGCCGGGGTCGAATGGTTTGCCAAAGCACTTAATTTTCGCGACAACCTCCCCCGCCGGGACCGAGACCTTCTCGATATTTACGCCGACCTGTGGTTCAAAACTAAGTATGACGATGCGCAATTGAAGCTTGACATACTGGTCGAAAATTATCCGGACGATAAAGAGGCACACACAATCAGAGCAATGCTGATTTATGCCTTTAAGAAGGATACGGCGCTGACCTATGCTGAATTGGATGAGGCTCTTAAAATTGACCCTGATTATCTATTGGCTCTCGATTTATACACCGCCTTTTTCATAGAACAAAAAGATTACAATAGTGCCTTGGAATTTGCGCGAAGAAGTCGAAAGGCGCATCCGGATGCTCCCAATCCATATATTCTCCTGGCTACTGTCTATTCCCAAATGGAAGATTTCGATTTGGCCATTTCAGAGTACAAAACTCTTTTGGAGAAATTTCCCGATCGCTCAGGGGAGATGTTTAACCTTAGCCGGGTTTATATCTTTGCTCGCGATTTCGATAATTCCCGAAATTATCTGGAAAAAATCAATCAGCTTCAAACCGGCGATCTATATGATCAGATCAACTATTATTCCGGCCTGTCCAACCTGGCCCTTTGGGAAGGGAAATTTATAACCGCAACCGATTATCGGTTTAAGCGATTAAATGCGGCGTTGAATACTGGAGATAGTGCTAGAATAGCAAATGCCTACTTAAACATCTCCAACCATTACCAATATCTCAGCATGCCGGATAGCGCGGTCTATTATTCTCGACTTGGATTTAACTGGGCCAACATATTCCGGTCAATAAATTACCCGATGACGATGGCTGAATGTTACCCTGATAGCGCCGCTACCGTGCATGATCTGTTTCAGGCCAAGCTCACCCTCTTCCGGACCCGGTTACCATCCGAGATATGGGGATTACCGGACGGCTTAAACGATGCCTTTGAAGGATATGCCGCTTCCGATACGGCATTGATTATCCAGGGACTTGAAAAAATATACAAGGCCGCCCCAGGTAGTAATCAGGGAAATAACCAAACGATAGCGTATCTGAGTGCCCGAACCGGGCAATTTCAAAAAGCACGGGATATATTGAAACAATATACTGATCGGATCAGTTTTACATCGGGCGGGTTTACATATATGTACTGTTTCTATCATCTGGGGATAGCTAATGAGGGGTTGGGGAACAAGGATGAAGCGATAAGCAACTATCAGGAGATGCTTCGCTATTGGGGTAACCCTGAAATCGAAACTGACGAGATAAAAGATGCCCGTA
>JAUUYJ010000142.1 GCA_030588275.1 Candidatus Zixiibacteriota bacterium
ATTCTCTTGATACTCTTTCAGGCTGAATTTCAACACCGAGGTTCCAGCCCCATTCTTACTGATGATTTTGACATTATTAAGATCGGCAAAACTGGTTATCCCACCGGCATTGCCAATCGCATCAAGAATATCAAGATCCCCTTCGTAAGGCTTACTACCGGGTGATAACACCTGCCCCAAAATATAGTATAAATTTTTCCTATCGGAATAATCAGTCGTTAATTGTCGCCCCGGAACTCCCCCGGCCACTTTGGGGACTTCAATGGTATCCCCTTTCTTGACCTGCGGTAATTTGTCAACCGCCCCTTTGGCGACCGCCTCAAGAACATTGACATAAATAATCTCGCCACCCGATTCTTTTGAGCGAATAATTGCGACCCTTGTCAAATCACCCAGTTCGCCGGCCCCACCAGCTTCCTTGATAATTGTCCAAAGATCCGGGATAACTTCAAATGTTATCTTACCGGGGGTGGCAATCTGTCCGGCCAGAAAGACCTTTTGAGAATTGAAGCGAAAAACGGTAACAGTTGCCTGAGATATTTTCTTGTTATAGAGGGAAACGTTTTTCTCAATTTTCGCAGACAGCTCCATACTGGTAAGTCCGGCGGCAACAATCTCCCCAATAATTGATAGGGTAATTTTTCCATCCTGACGAACCATAACCTGCTGATTCAAGGTTGGGTCCTGCCAGAAACTGATCTGCAGGACATCTTCCGCCCCGATAATATAGTCAGCCGCCAAAAGGCTGGCTGGCAACAAGATCAAAACCAACAATAATGAACCGGCCAGCCGGATTAATTTTTCAGATATTAACATAATTCAATCCTTGAACAGCGTCGAATTTTACACTCCTGTTATTAAAATCGACCCGTTTTCCCATTAATTAACAACTATTTAAGACTCCAACCATGATAAGTCAAGACTAAACCAAGCGTAATATTTACAATGATTTCCCTGCCTATCTTATACTTTAAATGGAGCGGGAAAGTTTGTAATGATTAATGATTACGTGCGGGAATTCCTCAATAATTCATCTTCAAATACAATGCTACAATTACGCCCCTCAGCTTTGGCCTTGAGCAACGCCATATCCGAACAATAGATCAACTTTTCGGCAGAATCGGCATCAATTGGAAAAACCGCTCCACCGACACTTATCGTAACCCGACCTTCAAACTCATTGAGTTTATTATGAAAATCTGTCGTCATAATTACCTTACGGAGTCGATCCATAAAGACCCCACAAGTCGCCTTATCTGCCTCCGGCATGATGATACAAAACTCATCCCCACCATAGCGGGAAATAATATCAATCGAGCGGAGCGTCTGGCCCAGAATCTCCCCCACCCGACGTAACAATCGATCACCCCATTGATGACCATATGTGTCATTATACAGTTTAAAGTCATCAATATCAAACAACAACATTCCAACCTGACGCTTGTACCGCTTAGCTCTCTGAATCTCCTCCGCCAGCCGTTTGACAAAATACCTATAATTGTAAAGGCCGGTCAGACTGTCAGTGTAGCTCATTTCCTCCATCCGCTCAAACTCTTTGGCGTTAACCATCGCCTGTCGAGCAATTTTCTCAAGCCGACCAATCATTTTGGTTTCTGGCCGAGGACTCCCCTTCCGAGGGGACCAGAACAGCAAACCAGGTTCATCATTCTGAAACGAAAACCGGGTCACTTGGCTTAGATTGCTTTGCGACAAGTTTCTTTGCAGATCGACCTCTGATTCCAACCCTTTAATTTTACCGGTCTCATAAGTTTGGTCCTTTTTTAGATGGCCAAACAGTTTTTTGAACTGGTCGCCTTTAAGTGAAAATCCGGGAGAATCAAGTCCCAATGATAAATTTGCCTCACCCTCAACAGTATCATCCGGGTTGGCAATAAGAAGTAGTCGATTAGCGCGCAAACCGGCCTTGAGGCGATCAGCCACATCCGCCTTCAGGTCATTGACATTGTATAGAGAGAACATCTCAATCAAATGCCCCGGCCCCTCTTTTGATGAATCGATTACTGTTTCTGACTTGGTTGAATCCAACGCATTCAACTTCGCCTGAAGAATTTCACGATTCGATTCCAGTCGCTTGACATGGTAGGCAACCGAAAGATTTTGATTCAAAAACATCAAAAACAGGCGAATCAACGGATGGCTAAGAGACAAAGATGTCCTGATAAAATAAACGCCGAACAGGTTATCTTTCCAAAAGACAGGAAAGGCGAGGTTGAGATTTTCTTCGGAAATTAACAGTTGCAACTGGTCACCCACCAATTCAGAATATTTGGCCGGGGAGGTTATAATATCTCCGGAAATCAGTTGATCAATCAGCTTTTTTGACAGAGTTATGCGATATTGAGATCGGGGTAGATTTTTTATTCCAAAAATGTAATTCAGATCGAGATGATTTTTTTGCCTTCGGAAAAAGAGAATCCGATCCGAAGCCAAATCACGAACCAAAATCTGGGAGATTTCGTTAGCCACCTTTTGGATATTTCCATCAATTCGACTGGTCCGCATACTGGAGTATAACCGCTTAAGCACTTCTGGCAGATTACCTACCGGATTAAGATTCTTGATCTGCCGTTGACGCATAAAGAGCAAACCGGACAACACAAAGACAAGAATGAGCAAAGCTATATTTGAAAAACTGAAATCCATAGATCAACCATCTATTACATTATTTTTGGCAAAGTTTACTTTTTCTTATTTTCCCAATATATTCGTGCATCAGAATACTCCACCTTCAGGATAATAGATCATCCCTTTTTGTCAATATAAATCTCTGGGAGAATAATTTCTGGTCTAATGGGGAAATTAAATCTAAGACGGGTTTTATTGAATCAGAACTCGATTATGTTCGGCCTGAAAATTCAGATCGTCTCGTTATCCGGTAGCGACCGCTTCACCGTTAAAGCATCCACTGTCGTCGGAACAGAGTTTGAAATCTGCCCACCCTGCATCGCACTATCAGAATGATTGACCGAAATGTTCTTTAATATCACCATCGTAATATCATCATGCTGATCGGTTTTACCCATAAACCTGATGATATCATCTTCAATCATTCGAGCCAACTCAATCGCACTCTTCTCCGAATTCTCACTTATGATATCAATCATCCGGTCGGTCCCGTAGGTCTGCTTTTGCTGACCTCGTCCCTCGGTGACCCCATCGGTATAAACCAAAAGGAGATCGTTGGTCTTAAAACTGATGCGGGCTTCTTTGAGGGCGTTTTTAAAAAGCGACTTGTCCGCTTTGATTCCGACCGGCATTCCCGGCGCGTTGACCAATTCCGCCTTTTTTGTATCATAATGAAAATGAATCAACGGATTATGTCCGGCTGAGACAAAGTTTATTTCGCCGGTAGAAGTATCAATCAGCGCCAAAATGGCGGTAACAAACATTCCCTTCTTAATGTCATGGGCCACAAAATTGTTGACCCGAATCAGGATATCCCGAGCCGAATGATTTCCACGCGATTCCAGACGAACGGCTGTTCTAACCATCGACATGACCAGAGATCCAGGAACCCCCTTGCCGGAGACATCCGCAACTACCACCCCCAGCGTATGATCGTCGATTGGAATAAAATCAAACAGGTCTCCCCCTACCATCCGGGCCGCTTTGTAAATCGTTCCAATCTGCAGGTTGGGCAATTGCGGAAGATGGCTGGGGATCAACGCCTTTTGAATCTGCTCCGCCATCTCCATCTCTTTTTGCAATATTTCTCGCTCGACAATATTTTTACGATCCCGCCTGATACGCATAATCAGTTCATTCAGCGCCTTTGAGATTTCGTAAAACTCCCCCGCCCCGGTTAATGGTAGTTGACTTTCCAGATCACCCTGAGCAAAGCGCCGGACCCGGCCCACAATGCGACCGATCGGCCTGACAAAATAATTGGAGAGAAGATAGATTCCGGTAATGCCAACCAACAGCCCAATCGCCGTTATGGCTAAAATAATCTGCTTGGTGCGCCTCAACTCATACTCCATTACCGCACCAGAATATTTGACAATTACCGAGCCAAGGTTCGACCCGGCAAATTCAATCCTTCGCATTATGTATCGATTACCCTCGGTGATACCAGACAACGAAAGCGCCGTGGAAGAGTACAGATCGGAGAGCGACTCCTCCTCATATTGAAGGTAAAGCCGACTTCGCTCCCGGCTATCGGCAATAATTGTACCAAAGGGATCGACGATTACTATCGAAATCAAAAGGTCGTTAGCCCGCAGATATGAATCGACCAGTTTATCAAATTCTGCATCGGTTCGGCGCGTTACGATATACTCGTGCCCCACCGAAGCGATGGTATTGCACAAAGCATTAACCGTTTTGTCGAGGCGGGATTGGATAAATCGGGAAGAGACCGAGTCAATGTACATGTACCCCCCGGTCACCAAAAACAGAATGATCAAAAATGTCCAGGCGGAAAATTTAACTCGAAGAGATAAACCGCCCCCAAATTGCAGTTTCTCCTCCGCCTCTTTGGAGAAAAATTTGGTCATGCGAAGTTCATTTTCCCCTTCAAGGGAAAAATATTCGACCCGGTCCATAACCTTATTAATCAGATAAAACCCAAGCCCACCTTTGCGCCCGGTATCGGCCATTTTTTTTAAATCAAGGCGGGTCTTATCAGGAGGTTGAAACGATTTACCGGTATCAAACAAAGAAAAGATAACGAAGTATTTAAAAATGCCAACCTTCAGACGAATCTCGCCGGACCCCAGCATATAGGCATGGCGAATTATGTTGGTCGCCCCTTCCTCAATAGCCAGGATAATATTATTAATTTCCCGAGAACCGAGGTTGGCCTGCAGACAAATCTCCTCAACGGTTTTGCGAATGCCTGCCAGCTGGCTTTCATGAGCCGGAAAAGCGGCTACCGTTTCTCTGATCGGTCTTTTAAACATCCTTCATCTCACCCATTGAATTTGCAATGGTATTGTACGATTGTTAAAGTCGAAACAAAAGTATAAACGTGCGCCGGGCCAGACCCAGCAAAGGTTTCAAAGCGCAACTGCGCGTTGTGGTAGTAATGAGTAGTAACGGTGTATGTCGAATTAATTCTTGAGTCGTAGTCGGGCCTGCTCAATATTATCAATCGTCCTTTGGCTGTTAGGATATTTTTCAAGTACCATCTCCCACAGCCGGATCGCTTCGGTGTAATCGCCTCGGGTAAAGGCCTCCAACCCGTCGAGGTAATTCTGCCAGACAGCCGCATCCTGTTGCAAATCTTCAAGAGTAATCGGCTTGCCAATCTTATCTCTAATTAATTTCAGATATTCCCGCGCCGTTGCATTCCCCTTATCAAGAGCCAATGCGGCCTTGAAGTTGGCACGGGCAACCGGGGTATTACCTTTGAGATAATTAGTCAATCCCTTTGTCAGAAGTACTTGAACCCGTAATTGACGGGTGCTTTCATTGTCAGTCTGTGTTGCGGTATTGACAATCGAATCAGCCTTGGCTCGATAGTACGCTTCGAGACTATCTGCCTGTTGCCGGTACCTTTGACGCATCGCATCTATTGCAATACTGTCAGAGGCCAAAATTTTGGAAGAAGGCATATTCCTCAAGATAACATGAAGGCTATCCAGTTGGCTTTCGACATGGACAGCTTCACTTGCTCCCGGTTCAATATAGACGTTTGCCCCAAGATAATTTTCATACGCCATCTGATAATTACCTTCAGCAAATTGCTTATCTGCCATTGCCAGTAATGCTAACAGCCGCTGGTGAAGTCTCATACTGACCGAACGGGCCGCATCGGTTCGAGCCATTGCCAAATCGGAGGCCGAATAACGCGATTGACGACCAACTCCATCGTTGGAACGGACCTTACCAAAATCATAACTGAGAGAAAGGCGATGACTGTCGGTCAGACGATCAATAAATTTGTATGCGTAATCAAAGCGCAAATCCTGATACAGAATCCCAAGACCAAGGGTGAAATTATCCCGGTCATAACCAGCCCGGCCACTCAGGCCGGATCTGTGATTCAGTTCCAGACCAGAATGAATCTTAACGTTCCGATTTTCCGGTTTATCAAGGTCAAATAATATCGCTCCGGAATACGAATCGTTTCCTCCACCCCATAACCAGGCCAAGCCGGTCTTGAGAGTAAACGGTGTCCGCTCACTCGTATTCAATAGTTTAAGACGGGCTCCAACAATATCCTGAAGCGTAATCCCGGCCCGTAAATTACTGGTCAATTTTGCCTGCCCCGAAAGGTCAAAGCCAAATCCGTAATCGGAATAATCATCAATCGACTGATGGGCCAATTTTAGATTAATCCCAGAGGCAAACCGATCGGTAATATTGCGACCATAAGAAAGCAATATCTGCATTCGAGTCGCACTAAATTTTCCAATATCGGAGATGTTATCTCGACGACCAATATCATCGGTCCCGATCCGCATAACGGCCAAACCAAAACTTCCCAGATCGGCAGAAGGATAGGCGTACGCCACATAATCGTAAACTGAACTTTCAAACAGAGTCGTATGTAAGAAAGTCACCTGCTGGCGTGACAAAGAACCTAAGCCAGCCGGGTTGTAATAAATTGTTGCCGCATCATTTCCCATCTCGGTGAAGCTATTTCCAATCCCCATCGCACGGGCACCCGATCCGATATTGAAGATCGATTCCGAACC
>JAUUYJ010000350.1 GCA_030588275.1 Candidatus Zixiibacteriota bacterium
GGTTTATGTTGGTCTCAATATCGATTCAAAAAAGCAATGGGGCGACCCCGATCCGAACGAAGATATGCCTCGCTCGCCCTATCTGATCGGTAACTACGAAATTTCTTTGTCACGCCCCAACCACCTCCCTGATGGGGATTTTATTCAGGTGGCGGAACTGACCATCAACGGTAGTGATGTAAATTTGTCGGGGAATTATTATCCCCCCTGCGTTACTCTGTATGCTGAGGAACGGCTGGCGGCCAAACTGTCCGATTATCGAAGCCGGCTCGATTCGCTCCTGTCGGTTTCAACACGCGCCTACAAAGCGATTGGGGATGCCGGTGTCCTGGCTGGTGAAGGAACCAGCCTACAACTTGATTTCAAGGAAACAATCCATCCTTTTGTCCATTACCTCGCCTCCAATATAGATGCCTTGAAAGCCGGTCCGAGTGCCGGACATCCGCAGGATTTGATAATCTTTTTCAAAAAGCTGTACCGCGTTCTTTCGACGCTTTTGGGCCTCCATTCCGGACTCAAAGATTTTCTCAATGAAAAGTTCTTTACTGTCGAAATAAATACTAACGTCAACGCCTTCTTGTCATCGATTGAAGGGTTTATTTTAACCTCGTATGATCATAACGATCTTGGCGGTTTGCTGGCTGTTAATGATGAGATTTTGGAACAGGTGCGGCTTTTGATGGCCTTTTTGGCTCAGACCCGTCGCGAAGAACTGGGTGAGCAGGCGGTTGCTACCGAAACCCTGACTTACACCGGACGGACCTATCACAATGCTCCGTATGGCGATTTCAAGGTGGATAAATCGGGTGAACTTTGTTATTTGCAGGTTCCATTTTCCAACAGTTTTCCGATTTCCGATGTTGTTATCCTGATAAATAAGGAACTGTTTGCCGATGATGAATGGCGTAGTATGCAGGTCCGTCTGGGGATCAACGAGGCCAGAGGGTTAGGGGAGACCGATCCGATTGATATCGATATCGTAACCTACGGTAACAAAGCCGCTTTGCATCCGCGTGATATGCTCGAATCATCATCGGTCCGGCAATTAACTTTGGTGTTCCGGGGAGCGGCTCATCCTGAAAAATTCGCATCGTTGGGGAAAATGGATTTAATCATTTATACGGTATAATGGAGAGAAATAGATAAGTGGATATTAAATCATACATAGATGATCTGTTTGGATATATCGAGACCTTTGAAAACCGATTTTCGGAATTCAAGGTCGAGGCGTTTTTGCAGACCTACAACGGAATCTACGCCGTTTTTGATGCCCTTCGGCATGATCGGGAAAAAGCGGTCGAGTTGGATCGGTATATACTTGAAAAGATACAGAAGACTCCGCTCAACTCATCGGATCTGCGGCAGTTGGTATTACAAGTTTTGGTTACCTTTTTTGAATCGGAAGCAGATATTGATGGCCAGACCAATCGGGCCTATATGTACTGCCGCGATTTGAGACCGAGTAAACGGGACATTGCCTATTTTGAAGATTATCTGATACCGCTTCTGTTTCGGGATGGTTCGCTGAATGGTAGCTTTGAGCTGAATCGATTTTTCCTGAAGCAGGCAGGCCAATACCTCGACAAGTTTGGGAGGAAGATTGACTCTGATATTTCTCCTGAAAAATTTGATTCTCTGAGTGAACCACGCAAATTCCTTGAGCTTTCACGTCGTCGCCAAGTGCTGGGAGAAAACCTGTTGGCCGATCGATCATCCCTTGAATTTCATCTGCATCGGGTCGATGCCTTTGCTAAAATATCAAAAAATAGCGCATTGGCGGAGCAGTATCTGTCCCATTGGTCCTACCTGATCCATTCAAGTTTTTGGTCCCGGTTAAAAAGCTCTCTGTCAGAAATCTGGGGGAAATTCAAAGGGGCATTCTCCAACGCTCGCTATTTCAGGCTCGTTTTGACTCAGCGCTCTGCCGCATACGGTTTTTACACTATTATAATCATCTTTTTCCTTTTTATCGCTTGGTATGGACCGGTACTGCTCAACAATTATACTCAGAATAAACTCGACCTGTATAAGACCAATGCGGCACAAAATACGCGGGGGGGCACCAAGTAATGATTAGCAACTGTGTGCAGAAGGGGTGGCTATCATGAATTGGGCCAAACTGTTTAAGTTCTTTAAGAAGGGAGCCAAGGCCGCTTCCAAGCATGATGGTAAAAAATCGGGATCTGGAGCCAAGTCGAACTGGCCCTCCGGAACACGAATCGGGATTTTCGGACATGCCAACGCCGGTAAGACTGTTTACCTAACGGTCCTGAATGAAGATTGTAAAATATCCAA
>JAUUYJ010000162.1 GCA_030588275.1 Candidatus Zixiibacteriota bacterium
CGATTGATTCGATATCCTCAAGCGATGCGATAACGCTTTCCAGCGGGATAATCCCTTGTCGTTCGATATAATCGGGATCGGCATCCTGCGTCGTCCCAACCTGAACAATTAGCATCGGCAATTCGGCGAACGGAATTAATTCAACCGCCAGTTGGTTGTATGAAACAACCCCCAGGATGCACAGACCGATTATTATCATGGAGACCAAAACAGGTCGCGCGATGATAAATTTGATCATGCTTGCGCCTGTTGATCGTCAAGCGGGCTGATAGCAACCTTCCCGGCCAATAGATGATAGGCCGCTGGAATAACAATCAGGGTCAGGGCGGTCGAGCTAAACAGCCCACCAATGACCGCCACCGCCATCGGAGCCCTGAGAGCGGCCCCTTCACCCAAGCCGATAGTTAATGGTGCTAAGGCGAGGATCGTCGTGATACTGGTCATAATAATCGGACGGATGCGCATCCGACCGGCATCAACAACCGCCTTTGTCAAAGGCATACCGGAACGCCGATTTTGGTTGATGCGGTCGATTAGGATGATCGAATCGTTAACGGCAATTCCAGCCAGCATAATTATCCCGATAAATGACATAATATTAAAAGGCAGACCCAGAATCAGGAGAAGCAGAACCGCCCCGACTCCGGCTAAGGGAATCGTCAGCAAAATAACGAAGGGATGGAGGAGTGATTCAAACTGCGCCGCCATTACCATATAGACTAAGATTATCGCCAGCATTAGCGCAAATTTCAAATTGGAAAAAGATTCCTTTCGGAGCGCCTCTTCCCCGGTAATATCAAGCGAGTATTCCGGCGGCAGGTTGATAGTAGAGATCGCCTGGCGGACCTTGTCAGCCGTTTTGTCAAACGATTCGTCACCTACTATATGAGCTGTCACGCGACCAACCCGGGTTTGATTATTTCTGGTGATCTCTTTCGGGGAGGTCGAATATTTCAGACGAGCCACTTCGTCGAGCCGGACCATCCGTCCATCTGACGTTTCCAAAAGGGTATGCGATAGTTCATCAACGGTTACTTCGGGACGATTCAGTTTGATATCGCTGTACTCACCCTGATATTTTACTTGCCCCGCCTCGCGGCCAGAGAGCAGGTCGCGCAGTTGGCTGGAGATCGTTTGGGCACTGAGCGAATACTGCGCCGCCTGAATGCGATCAATTTCGACATTGATTTCGGGGCGCCCATCCTGAAACGATGTTTCAACATTTGACAGCGATTCCAGTTGTTCGAGTCGTGATTTAATTTCAAGTGATAAAGAGCTGAGAATATCCAGATTCTCACCCTTTATTTCGATCACCATCGGCGCGGTAGCCGTTCCCATCGTACTTTTCAGAACCGTTTGTTGCTTTTCAATTTTTGTTTCGAGATCAGGAATATCACCGATGGACCGTCCCAGCTGAGCGATAAGATGCTGACCCGACTGATCGATCTCTCGATCCAATATCAAATAAATGATGGCGCTGTTTTCATCCGCCAACGATTCCAGCTCTTCCCCGGATGATTCGACCGGTCCGATGCGGGAATATACATTGGTAAAAGAGGATGCAAAGTTTTCACTAATTATCGCCTCGATACTTTTGACAACCCCCTCGGTTCGGGATAGATCGGACCCTTCCGGCAGAGTCAACCTGATTAGCAGATCCGATTTTTCGGTCTGCGGCATAAATTCAGAACCGACCAACGGGATAATTAGGAATGTTGCAATAACAGTCGCTCCGGCAACCATGACAACAGCTTTCCGATGCTCAATGATTGATTCCAACCATCTCCCATAATTAGAAAATTTGATGCCGCTGGTAATTTTGGATTTGGTATTCGACGTCGGATTCGGTTTGATCAATTTGGAGGCCAGCATCGGAATCACTGAGAGTGCCGCAAAGAGTGATGCAACAAGTGAGAAGGCAACTGTCCAGGCCTGCTCCCGAAACAACTCTCCCGCCGCACCATGAAGATAAACAATTGGCAAAAAGACAACGACAGTCGTCAAGGTTGATGCGGTGATCGCTCCTCCCACCTCACCGGCACCCAGAATAGATGCTTCTTTTACTGACTTACCCGCCTCGATATGACGGAAAATATTTTCGACAACGACGATCGCATTGTCAACCAGCATCCCGGCCCCTAAGGCCAACCCGCCTAAGGTCATAACATTTAGGGTCAGGCCGTTAAAATACATCAGGTTGAAAGTGGCGATAATCGAAATCGGAACCGCCAGAGAAACTACCATCGTTACGCCAAAGCGACGCAGAAAAACAAACAGGACAATTACCGCCAGAAAAATCCCAACCAGACCGGCCTGCTCCACTTCTGTGATGGCCGCCTGAATAAAACCGGATTGATCGGAGATGATCTCAATATTGTAGCCGGCCAATGATCGCCTGAGCTTGTCAAGCTCGTCGCGAGCCGTTTGCGATGCTTCAATCGTATTGAAACGCGCCTCTTTATATATCTCCAGCGCGAGGCATTTATTCCCATTGAGATGAACAATGTTAATCGGATCGGACAGAACGTATTTGACATCCGCCACTTCGCGTAAATATATCGGCGTGCGTGCGGCACTGTTGGAGCCATCAGGGTTACCCTGCCCGGTCGGCATTTTGTAGGTCACGATCAGATTATTAATATCTTCAATCGTTTCAAACTCTGAGACGCCACGAATGACATAACGAATTCCCATCTCAACAATCGACCCACCGGTCATGTTGCGATTGGCATTTTGAATCACCGCCGCCAAACGATCGACCGTTAAGCCATAAGCCTGAAGGGTAAACGGATCGACTTTGATTTCCAATTCGCGTGTTTGGGCGCCAAGCAGTTCAACCGCCGCAACCCCAGGCAAGCGAATCAATTCGTTGCGAATAACATTTTCAGCGGTGCGGCGCAGAAGGTCCAGATCGTCAATTTCGGGATGAGACAGAATGGCGGTAATCATGGCCGTAGCATTGGGGTCATGTTGCGAAACATTGACCTCAATATTATTATTCCCCTGAGTGAAATCAGCCATCCCCTTTTGAAGATCGAGATAGGCCTCATCCATATCTGCCTGCCAGTCGTATTCGACCGTCACCAAAGCCTTGCCGACTCGGATAATGCTTGATACATTTTTTACCATCCGGCCACGGGCGGCAACCGCTTCAAGATTGGTGACCAACTGCCGCTCCATCTCTTCAGGCGGCCTTTCACCGGCGCTGATCTCGATGAACAGTCGGGGCGATTCCATTTTGGGCAAAAGGTCGATCCCCAAACGCTGGAATGAAATGTAGCCAAGCAGAATGACCGCCAGCACCATCATCAATATGGTCGTCGGGTAGTTTACCGAAAATTGAGCGATTTTTTTCATTTAGGTCAGCCTGGAGCTTTCTATTTGGTTACCTTGACACGGGCACGATGCCGCAACGTTTCAAATCCTTCCACCACCAACCGCTCTTTTTCTTCAAGACCACTGAGGACTTCGATCTCATACTGGTTGGACAGACCGGTTTCCAAGGTTCTCTGGACGGCAATCCCTTTTTCGACAACGAAGACCGTTTTGCTACCACGTCGGTCAAGGATAATGTCGCGCGGCACAACCAGGGCTGAATCTTTTTGATCGACGACAATATCAACTTTGACAAACATACCGGGACGCAACACCAGGCTGTCATTATCAATTTCGATAGTTAGTTTAAACATCCGACTATCCGGGCTCAGAGCCGGTGAAACCTGAGTCACATGAGCCACCAAAGTATCTTCCGGTTGTGAATAGTTGGTAACCAAAGCCGTTTGACCTCGATGAACCCGCTCGGCCTCCCGACCGGGCAAGGTTGCCTCACAGAAAAGACGGGAATAATCCATGAATTGCACCATCGTCTCCCCAACTCCGATCATCTGGTTCGGACCATGAAACGGCAGGTCAACGATGTATCCATCAAAGGGGGCGGTCATAGCCAACTTGGCCAACTGGATACGTGCATTGTCAAAGGCGTACCGGGAATCGATGAAGGCGCGCTCGGCATCGGTAAGTTCACGCAGAGTGATGCCACCTTTTTCATAAATATTTTTTTGCTTTGCAAACTCCCGCTCAGAGATATCATAGTTCAGCTTTTTGGAATCAAATGCTATCTGGTTGGAGTATTCTGGGTTTATGAGCCGAACGATAACCTCACCTTGCTTGACCTCATCCCCCATCGCATACGGTTTCTGCGTACGGGGATTGTTGCGGAGTGTATAAAAACCGGCCTGCTCCGATTTCAAAATAGCATCATTCACCGAATAGGCGGTCCCGGTCGCAAAGGCGTACTCTTTAATCGGTTTAAATTCCAACCCCTCGACCCGCACCGGAATAGCCGATTCGACATCAATATTAAGACCATCCTCATCACAACCGAGGAGAAACAGCAGGATGATTGCTGTTATTGGAAAGATAAATTTATTCATTGTTATTCCCCATTAAGGTTGATGTCACGACCGGTTGATCGGTTCGGAAATCCCAGAGTGAGCGTATTTTTAGATCAAGAAGGGCGATCTGATAATTTATTAAGGCTGAGATTTCGTTTAACTGCTCGCTGGAAAGCTGGTTCTGATAAAAACCGATATCTTTGGAAGAGAGGTCACCGTTTTTGTACCGTTCCAGATTTATTTCATATGTCAATGTGGCATTCTTTACATTCTTTTCGGCAATCTCAATCTGCAATTTTTGATTCTGCAAATTTCTAAACGCCTGCCGAATCTCAATCGTGATCTGCCTTTTTTCCTCGCTCAGATTCAGCTCGCTGTTCTCCAATCCAAGTCGGCTGGCATTCATACGATGCTTCTTTTCGCCCCAATCAAAAAGCGGGATATTAAAAGAGAGGGAGACCGATTGATCCCGGTTGGGAGATTTGTATAAATCACCAAACTCCGGGTCGGTCCCGGTCAGCCCGTATGAGAGCCTGAGGTCGGCTTTGAATTCGTTGTCGGCGCCGGTACGAATGAGGCTGTGATAGGCCTTTTGCAAATCAATATTTCGTTGCCTGATCTCCATGCGGTTATTGATACCACTCTCCAAAGCATGATCGAGATTGATATCGACGATATTTTTTTCTACGGCGGCATTAATCTCAAACTGTTGGTCAAGATCGACACCGAGAAGAATGTTGAAGTTGTCGAGCGCCTCTTCATACTGCATGCGACTGTTTTGAAGTGATGCCCGGCTATTGGCCATCGTCAGGTCAGCCTGATATAACTCTTCGAGAGCCGAAATTCCAGCATCAACTTTGCTCTTTATAATATCGTAGCTGGCCTGAGCATTGGTAAACTCCTGCTCGGTGATGGCGACCGATTGCTGACGATAAAAAAGGTTGAGGAACTGCTGGGTCACACGGCTTTCGATCTGCAATTTTTGGATGGCAAAATTTAATCGTGAATTTTCCAGAGAAAGGCGCAATTCCTTAAGCTGTAGCTTGGTCCGATTGTAACTGAACAACGGCTGATTCAAAGTCACAACAAAAGAATTGCGGTAACTGGTCTCCTTTTCGGTTCCGGTAAAAGAGCTGAACGATTCCTTCCAGTTAATATCCTCAGAGATTCTCAATATTCCATCGGTCCAGGTGATCGGCTGGGTGACCGAAAAACTGGCCGAGCTGGTTGTCTGTTCCTGAGTAATATAGCTGGAAGCAAGATCGTTAAAAACTCGATTTTTGGAAAACTGATATGGTGTGACCGTCAGGTTCAATTTTGATTTTAACGAGGCCAGATTAGCATCAAGATTATGCTCGCTGATACTGAGGTTAAAATCGGCTCCACGCATGGTCGGGCTATTGACCAAGGCGATCTCCAGCGCCTGGTCCAGCGTCAACTCTTCCCCTTTTACCGCCGGGGCCAAAAGAGAGAGTGTCAACAGGCCAATAAAAAGAGGTTTAATTAAATGCGATCTCATATTTCCCTTTTTTCTAAACCCCATCTATTGGGGTTTTTTGCAATCCTGCCAGACCGGTTAGCTTTTCTAATTGTCCC
>JAUUYJ010000251.1 GCA_030588275.1 Candidatus Zixiibacteriota bacterium
GATGTACAGGCTTCGGCGATATTTAACAGATGCTTTTTCCTTCTCGGTGATGCCGTAACTTATTTCTCCCAACGCTTGCCAGACCCGCTTCGATTCCACGACCAAGCTTTTCATTTCATCCGGTTCAAGCGAAAAGGCAGAATCGACCCCACCTTCAGATCGGCTAAGGGTGAAATGTTTTTCAACAACGGTCGCCCCTAAAGCGATAGCTGCCAGCGGGACACCGATCCCCAGAGTATGGTCAGACAGGCCAACATGGACTCCAAACATATCACGCAGATGCGGGATGGTTCTCAGGTTGGTCCCTTTCGGTGTGGCCGGATAACTGCTACTGCATTTCAACAGAATTATGTTTTCGTTGCCGGTTGATCTAATTGTTCGGACCATCTCATCCAACTCAGAAAGGTTGGCCATACCGGTGGAGATTAAAATCGGCTTGCCGGTTTCGGCCACCCGTTTGATCAGAGGCAGGTCGATGTTTTCAAACGATGCTATTTTGTACAGAGGGATATTTAAATTTTCCAGAAAATCGACCGCCGAAAAATCGAACGGGGTAGAGAAGCCGACAATCCCATGTTCGCGGCACCGCTCAAAAATTGGCTGATGCCAGTCCCAGGGAGTGTGCGCCTCTTCATATAGTTGATACAGGCTTTTTCCATTCCACAAACTTTTTGGATCATCAATCGAAAACTGACTCCCGGTCAGGTTCAATGTCATCGTCTCGGCTCTGTAGGTCTGAATTTTCAACCCATGTGCTCCGGCGTCGGCGGCAGAATCGACTATCTCCAGAGCTCGCTTAAGCGACTGGTTGTGGTTGCCAGACATTTCGGCGATGATAAACGGGGGGTGATTTGTGCCAACCTTAATTTTGTCGATCTGTATTTCAGGTTGATCCATAATTTTCTCAGGCGTTGCTAACAGATTGTACTGCTTACTCAGTGCTCGGGGCGCGCGGGGGCAGAACCTCAGCCTCTCCATCGATAACAATTTTCCCATCCTGATTAATGCAGGTTGTTTTACAGACCAGTCGTTTTTTCTCATCCTTTTTTTCGATCACCTCGACCCGAGCGGTGATGGTATCACCAAAATAGACCGGTGCCAGAAAGCGGACTGACTGGGATAGATATATTGTGCCGTTTCCGGGGAGCTGATTGCCAAAAACCGATGAGATCAAACCGGTGATCAGCATTCCGTGAGCAATCCGCTTTTTGAACATAGTTTTTTGAGCGTACTGTTCATCAAGGTGGGCCGGGTTATTATCACCGGTGACACCGGCGTATAGATAGACATCGCTTTCTGAGATTGTCCGGCTCAACTGGGCCGAGTCGCCAATGTTGATTTCTTCAAAACTCAAGCCGATCATTCAAATTGTCCTTTAATGTATTCTATCTTCCCTTTAATATTTTCTTCCCATTCTTCCCGCAGAATACCCATCTGAACGATGTCATGATACTGGTCATGCTTAAAAATATGCTTGAGCCGCTTGCCTTCGATCCGGGAGCCGTATTTTTCGTGAATCTTAATAACCAATTCGTTTGAGCAGAACACTTCGCAACACAATTTATTGAGACCCAAATGGTCGAAGACGTATTCAAGGATATTCATTTCGACGTTTCTACCGATTCCCTTGCCCCGGACGTTGGGTGACCCGAGATAATAGGCCCATTCGCATCGCTTGTTAATCAGGTCGATTTTACACAGAGTGACAAGTCCAACTTCTTCGCCATCAACGGCGATAATCCAGTCTTTGCGCGTTGCATCCTCGGCTATCCGATTGCACCATTCGCGTTACTGGTCCATCGACGGTTTGAAATCGGTGTACATGTAAGCGGTAACTTCTGGCAGAGTGCGCCAGTTGAGAATCATTTCCAGATCAGCATCCTGCTTGATCTTGCGAAACAGCATTTCCATTACCAAATCCCTTTGTTAAAAACAACCTTCTCCTAAAAAAATATTATACTTCGTCACAAATATTATCACAAGATCATTCTACGTCCCAGCATATACGCTTCGGCTGATTTGACCCCAATGTTGGCACCGCGCCAACGGGCCAGATGGGTTACCGCCTGAATCGATCGGGCATTGGGCCATTCGATGATCTCGTCCCCATATGCTTCGAGAGCTTTTATTTTTTTCTTAAGGGTGCTTTCAATATTAACATACCAATTGGGTGCAAAAATCGGAGCGGTCCCGGGGGTTTGCCATTCGGTGCTTGAGGCAACTTCAAAACTTAGCAAAGTTTGCACCGAGTGGTTGGTTGGTTTGGGACGGCAGGCAGTTACGACCGCTTCATGTACTCGTCGATGATCAATGTTCAGATCGCCACCATGTTGGGTATAGATAATTGAAGGCTGAAGCGTTTCGATATGATCCTCAACCACCTTGGTGATATCAAGCAATGATACCGAATCGAGCCGGTTGTCCGGGAAGCTATGTAGAGTCAACGATTCTGTTCCCAGAATATCATTCGCCTTATGAGCCGCCTGACCCAATATGGAAAGATCTGATTTGCGGTTTTCCCGATCTCGTTGTTGATCGCGGCTGGTCACTCCCTCAACCAGAATAACGACATGAACCTGATCTCCTGCCTCGGCGTGTCGGGCCATTGTTCCGCCACACCCGAGGACTTCGTCATCTGGATGGGCGGCCACGACAAGAACGGTTTCTCCCATAATCTCCTTTCCGGGATGCGGTCATCCCAGATTTTGTTTCGCCATCAATCCGACCTGAAAATCGGATATGACCATTTATTTATTCTTAATCTGTTCTATACCGGCCCCGATCAAACCGGCGACCGGAGTATCCCATCCATCTGTCAACAAATGCTCAAACCGATCCCGATCACGCTCAAAAAATTCGGGGAAATCGGCTTGCTGTGGGGTAGATCTGATACGACCGGATTTGATTTCCGGCCAACGTTTATAAAACAGTTTTTCCAACGCTGTAATCAGTCGGTCATGGCTGGTCCGCAACGTATCGTCCGCCTGAACTTCAACTTTTTCCTGCACGATGATATCTCCGGTATCAACGCCAGCATCAAGGTAATGGATCGTGACCCCCTTGGGTGTGTCGAAAAGAAAGCTCCATAAATTGGGATACGATCCTCGGCACCAGGGGAGAAAGGCGATATGCAGGTTGATCGCTTTTCGAGGAAATAGGTTCAACACCTTTTTTCGGATGATATGAGTATAGCCATAGCTGATAACAAAGTCGGCCCAGCCTACAATTTCCGATTGGGAAATTATTTTTTGCTCAGTCGTCTTTACCGTATCACCAAATGATTCGAGGTATAGAGTCAGCTCTTTTCTTTCTGGTCCTAAAATAAGAATATTCATACCACCGGTACTTTCGTTAAACTTTCAATTTTCAAACAGACTTTTTCGGCACCCAAGCCATCAACCAGTCGGGCGGCGTTGGCTCCCCAAAGACGCAGTAATTCCGGTCGGTCAAAGAGTCTCTCCAAAGTTTGCCATATAATCTGTCCATCTATCTCCCGGTAATTTCCGAGATACTGTCCGATCTCAATTTCTCCACAGGTTTGGGCCAGCTCAATTTCGTTATCGCTGGTTGCTACAAACAGCGTGGGCAAACCAAGACAACAACGCTCCCAAGTGGTCGATCCCCCGGCGCCTATCGCCAGATCAGCTTTGGCCATCAATTCGGCCATATTATCAACCTGTTGATGAAACCGGCAACCAGTGATAGTGGTACATATCTCTTTGATTCTGTTCGCCTCAGGGTTGCAACTCCCGACGATAATATCGGCGGTCAAACCGGGGCGGTTTAACAATGTCAAAGCCTCGATCGTTTTTTCGGTAATGCCATTGAGGTCGGAGGCTCCATAGAAAATCATCAATCGTTCAACTTGGCCGGTGCGGTTCCGTAAGTTTTTTCTCATTTCCGGGAACTGGTCGCGAAGCATCGCATAGTTTGGTCCCAGCAATTTGACGCAGGTGGTTGGAGTTAATTTATCGTAACGAGTTTTGAAAC
>JAUUYJ010000380.1 GCA_030588275.1 Candidatus Zixiibacteriota bacterium
GTCAGGAAGATAGTAATGGGAATGATGTCGGAGACGTTTGCGATTTTATCTGTGGCGATCCGAACGGGGATGAGATACCGAATGTCGGTGATGCCGTGTTCATGATAAATTTTGTTTTCAATGGTGGACGGGGGCCGGACCCGTTGGAAGCGGGCGATCCCAATTGCGATGGTGACGCCAACGTCGCCGATGCGGTCTATCTAATTAATTTTGTCTTCAACGGTGGTGCGATACCGTGTGCCGATTGTCAGTAAGAATAAAATTAATAACGATCTAATTCACCGAGGACGGATTATAAATAATCCGTCCTTTTTTCTACCAATGGCGATTCCATTCCCCCTCCCACTTATCCTGATGCAAACAGGTCGTTATCGGTAAAGCCACAGGTTATATATCTATCCGCTTGAGGCCCAATTTGTAACGCTACATAAATAATGCCGGTCTCGATATTTTCTACTATGACAACAGTATGTAATAGTTTATGTTATGCCAGCTACTGGTGAGGAAATTTTTCTGAAATTTTGCCGTTGATGGGATGAGAGGTAATGAAGGAAAACTCCCGGATAGCCATCACAGATATTATTCAAAAATGCCTCGATGGGGATGATTCTTCGTGGCATGAGTTAATTGATTTGGTGGCACCGACGATTTTTTCAATTTGCCGGAAGAGCCGGCTCTCGCGCGACGAGAGTTTCGATATCTTCGGTCAAGTCAGTTTGCAATTGATCAATAATTTAGGCTCACTGAGAGATCCTGAAAAAATCCTTTCCTTTGTCGGGACTATTACCCGCCGCCAGATTTACAATTTCTACCAAAAAATGAAACTTGTCGAAACTGGTGACGATCAGGGTATTGAGCTGTTGTCGGATTTGATCGGGCCTAACCCGGAAAATCGGTATCAGGCGACTCGGGATCGAGAAATTCTGCTTGAAGCGATGCTGACTCTGTCGGAGAGAGACTATAAACTTATAAAAATGCTGTTTCTTGACCCGGATGAACCATCATATGTGGAGATTGGGCGCAAGCTGAAGATGCCGGTTTCATCAATCGGACCGATCAGAGCCAAAGCGTTGGCGAGGCTATATCAGAAGCTGAAGGCGAAAAGATTTAAGATTTAGGTATTTTCTGAGGTGCAAACCAAGACCTAAGCATGGGTGACAAAATGAGTATTCATGAGCAAGAGATCGAACAGCTGATCAAATACCTTCGAGGGGAGTTATCTTCGAATGATGAGATTGAGCTGAAGCGCAAGATCGCAGACAATCCGACTCTGCAAAATCTTGTGGCTATGATCAATGACAAAAGGCGGGATTGTGCAGAAATCGATTGGGAGAAAATGCAATCCCCGGTTCATACCTTGCTCGACCTGCAACTTAAGCAGATAAAATCCAGGTGCAAAACCGGCGGTGGCAGGCGGGGAATTACAACTTACGATTCCAAACTGCTCCCCTTGCCAGCCGGAGTTCGCCCGGCAGAAGTTGACACCCGACGATTGAAATTTCAGATCGACGACGCCCATCTTGAAATATCCCTCTATCCGACCTCGCCCAATTCTTACGAACTGATTGGCCTGCTTTCCGGCCTGGATGAGAATGAAAAAATTGTGGTTGAGCTCAAAGGGAAAGGGGCAAAATTGACCGAGCCGGCCAATCAATTCGGCCTGTTTCGCTTTCCACGAGTGCCGCAGGGTCGGTATGAGTTAAAAATAAA
>JAUUYJ010000018.1 GCA_030588275.1 Candidatus Zixiibacteriota bacterium
CGTAAAACTGATCTCCCTGATTGGCTTCAGTCACTTCGGCATGCGCCGAAGCAAACGCTTGGTAATCATCAGTTTTCCAGCCACTATAAACTCGGTGCGCAATAAACCCAAACCAGAACGATGCCTCAGCCCCCATAAACAATTGACCTTTTAGCCGCGCCCCGGCATAATACTCGCCCGCACCCGGCATGAGTAAAGATAAGGTCAAAGCTTTCTTCATCGACAATTTATTGCCCGACTGCTTTGATCGAGACATATCAATTGAACTGGTTGATAAATCGGGCGTCGCAACCAGAAGGCGACCGGACAGCGGAGCTGGAGGAGATAATAGAGGCGAAAGCTTCAAATCAAATTCCGCCACAGCCACGCCGGATAATAAGAACATAATACATATCTGAACAAAATATTTCATCATCTAAAACCTATAGGTCATACCTAACATCGGGTACGACTCCTGTTCGTTATTCACCGCATAAGCTTTGAACGATAACCGTTGGGCCAGTTGATTGCTGTTTCGGTTTATCTTTCTGGCCGCCAAAGCCGCTTCCGTTCCGGATAATATATGGTTAAACATGACAACAATCAGCGATGTTTTGGCATTGTCATAATAACTGTTAGCATCACCACGCATCTCTTCGTAATCGAGGCGATTTACCGAAGTTGCATAAAAATGGGCATCGGCATCGGTCGTCTCAGGATTCATATCATCCCAGCCATAAATAAACTGATTGTACTTACCAATCATCTCATAATACTGCTGGGTCTTGGTGCTGGGAAGGTGATGGGTAAAAATTGAAAACCCCGAATTATTCCAAACCGAATCATCATCCCGCACAGTCCAGTTGGCCCACAAGAAATCTTCGTATTTATCCTCAGACCAATGTCTGTCAGCGAAATCGTTAAACTCGTCAGTCTTGTCATCACCCTTGCTATTATATGAAACCCGGCCCGTCCAAGCTATCGTTTCAATCCCGGCAAAAATCAGAGCTTTCCATTTTGATCCGTTATAAAGCTGGCCACCACCTGGAATCAAGGCCGAATAGAAAAAAGCCTTGATCGGATTCTTACGACCAACACCAGACTCGCTCTTCTCGTCCCGCTTCCCGGTCCGAATATCAAAACTCTCGCCACCTTTATCAGAAAAATTTATTATTTGGGCCATCTGCTCCGACCGCATTTCGGCCAGATACCCAGCCACTGAGATCTCCTGCAACCGCTTCGACTGATCCAAACTGACTGACGCTTTCAAATTCGAGATATCAGGCGAACAGGTTGTTTGCGACCAAAGCGAAGACGCACATACAGCCACCATCAATATGCACAAGCCAAATCTGAGAATAAGCCTCTTCATCATATTATATTATCCTTCATTCGATACCGGGTAACTTATCTTACTACCGCAATAGTCTTAAAAGCCACTTTTATTTCTCCTCCCGAAGAAGCAACAACTTCCAAGCGACAATGATATATACCGGAGGCAACATCTGAAACATTCCAGATAACCTCATCATGACGATTGCCATCAACTACCTGACGCGTCATCTCTTCAACCTTATCTCCCTGTTCATCAAAGATAGTAATCGTTACCACCGCCGGCTGATTTAAATAATATCGAATATGCGTCTGGTCTCCCGTTACCGGATTGGGATAATTGTAAAAACTTTTTTCCGGCACAAATTCTGATTCGGCAACCTCCAGCCCCAAAGCGGACTGTGACAAAAAGCTTCCTCCACCCGGTTGTCGCCCGGCCATTCTCCACCATGATTCATTGTCAGACCAGCTTGACTTCCATCCATACATCCAGCCATCAGAACCGACGCTGATTACCAGACCATCATTGCCCGCCTTCAGATGCGCCGGTGTTCCGGCTCCTCGGAGAATCGGGCCACCAACCTGCCGGACTGAGATCCCGGCCGCCGGTACCGGCCAGCCGTCGATCCGCCGTTCACCCGGAGAGATCGCATACAGATTGGTAAACAGATTATAATAAGCATAAGTGATCGTGGTATCGACTCGAATCATCGAATCAGGGAAATTTATCGTATCAAACGGCATTTCATAAAAAGCGGCAAGTGACCGATTGTACAAAACAGAATCAACCGCAGTTACGATAATATCGGGGAATTTGTCACCCGATACATCTGAAATTATCGGTCCGGACACTACCAACTGACCGGCCCGACCAGCATCAAGAACAACCGGGAAATCGGTCAGCGTCAAGCCGTTTCGATCATACCCATAAACTCGATTGACACCCGGTACAAACAGATCGGTAAACCCATCACCATTGATATCCGCCACCGCCGCACGGCTGGCACAACTGTCACTGGTATGCAGGTCAAATGGAATGTATGGCTCAATTCCTAAGTCGGTAAAACTAAAACCAAGAATATGCCCCAACGCCGAAATTAAAACGATCTCATCGTCACCGTTCCGATCAAAATCGGAAGCGACAATCGAATGAAAACCGGTTTCTGATATTATTATGTTATCGACGATCAACGAATCGACCAGCAGGCTGACAGGAACCATGCGAGTCATAAACAAAACGGTTTGGCCCGACTGTTCAACGACAACCGCCAAACCATCACTATAACGGCAGACGCTGATAAATTCTCCACCAAAATCATACGTTGCTTCAGCCGCTCCGGCGACTGAACTATCCCAGGGGACAACCAGCATCTTGCCAGAATCGTAGAAGCCATAAATCAGGTTATTGGCCGTATCGGTCATGATGGCCGATATATCGCCCCCTCCGCTTAGGCGGAACAGTTCGAAACTCTCTCCGCGAAACTGGGCCGAACCAGAATTGGCGCTGGTATATGGAAGGTATGAAAATACTATTCCAGCGTCGGTTCCAACCATTATCAAGGTCGTATCGTTAAATGTAGCGACAACCGGATTAGTGGTGATCTCCATCGACAACTCGGCAAAAACTGGCATCTGCGCAAAGGTCGTATCGATCGGTCGATTGAAATTGACATCCGACCCACTTACAATCGGGCTAATTATCGTATCAAAATCATTCCAGGCCGCCAGCGGGTCCATATAATCTCGGCCATCAGATTCAATCGCTAATATCCTGCGACCGGAGACAATCAATATCTCCGACGCACCATCATTGTCAATATCGGCGATCACCGGTGACAAATCGGGATTGTCCGTCAGGCCGGTTCTGCGCGGCCACCCATCGGCCATTTTTTCCTGTGACAGATCAAAGGTCATCGTCATCGCCGGAGCGGAAATATTGGAAAGTTTAATATGGGTATAAGCCATATCGTGCGACAACGTCGGCGGGTTGGTTGCTCCCGAAAACAGGTCATTGTTGCCGGAATAAAACAGGTCGCGCCGATTTCCATAACCACGCGAATAGATACCGCCGAAATCAATCGACCCATCCGCCTCAACCAAACTTACGAATCTTTTGAGCGGATCCCATTGCAAACTGTTCGCATCAAAATTGCTGGAAAAATTATCAAACGGAAAATAATCCATCGCCGCCGCCATCTCATCAATGTGCCAGACAGCCAATCCAGCCGCATCATCGGCGATAAAAATATCGTACTCCCGCACCGGAGTCAAAATCGTATCAAGCTGATTTCCGTTTACCACAAATTCCTGGATAACCGGCCAAAGCACCACAAACGAACTGCTATCCTGACGCAGTCCATCAAGATTTCCATCAACGTCACCACGACGATTTTCAAGGAGATAATACTCAGTCGCCGAGATTGGGATCTTTCCTATCTTGGTTTCAGACGTTTCCATCTTGACCGCCGCCAGCTCAATCGATGTCCCGGCCTCGAATTCGACAACCTCGTCAAACCCAAGATAAGCCCGTGACCAGGCCATGGGAAAAAGCGGCACCGTTCCAAAGACACCAACACCAAAAGTATCAATTACCGCCGCCGTATTCATTCCGTTATTGTCCATCAGGGCAAAATCACCCAACTGCGTCAAAAACGGATTGCTACCAGTATTGTACAGATCAACCAGCCCAAGCTGGTGGCCGAACTCATGCGCGATGACCGCATTCATGACCGTCACCCGATTATCCTGCGTCATCGTTTCCGGCAGAATAACTCCCTCTTTGATCGTATCGGACGGAAAAATAACCCAGGCACCTTCATCAAAGGTCGCAAAACCGGTAAATAGATCGTTGGGCGTAGGGGTTGCTGAAAACCACAAATCGGTCTGACGATCGGACCCGGCATGAAAAAGCAAAACCGCCTTTTTGCGCCCCTGGCTATCGCGCCAATTTATACTCCCCCCATCAACGCTGTACGCTTTGTTCAAAGCATCGTGAAAGAATTCGCCCAATCCAAAGTTCGGTTGTTGCGCACCATAATAAACCATCGGCTCGTCGAGTAAATAACTGCCGCTATCGTCCGGTGGCCAGACCTCATATTCAAGATGAAGTTTGCCGTTGGAGACTACTTTCCAATAATGACTCAAAGATCGTAAGTGCGATTCAAAATAATGTTTGTTATGCGGTGCCGGATCAAGAAGGTGTCCTTCCTGTGCCAAAAACTGGATCGTGTCACGCAAGTCAAACGACCCATTTCCGGTTGTGGTCGGATCATTCGGAACCTCGGTTTGAAATGATATCCGTAAAGCGATGATCGTAATAGTGTCAACGGCTCCGGCTCGGCTGGCCGATTTTGGAAGGGAAAAAGGCTTAGACCTCGTTAATCCGAGAAGATTTTCCTTAGCCCGCCCGGAATAAAAAGACCGCGCTTTGTCCGGCAAACGACTTTCGTCGGTTACCTGCATCTTTTTATCAAAGGTAAGCAGTTTGGATGAAACCGGACCTGACCAAATGATCGGTCCGGCTATCACCAAGATCAATAAGACCAAATAATTCAAATTCTTTTTCATAATCATCCCATGATTAAGTAAAACAACACTCCCATCTGGCCAGCCGCACTTACTCTTTAAAACGAACCGGTCAGCGAAATACGCAACGTATTGGCCAAAGGAGATTCATCCGATGACGGGATATATGCGAAATCAAGTCGCAGGGATTTTAGCTGGAGGCCGGCTCCAAATGTCATATGCTTGACGAACCCTTCCTTATCATACTTATACCCAGCCCTCAAAGCCATGAAATTAGCATACCAATACTCCATACCAAAATGCCTGATCGCCGTTTCCAGTTCTCGCACATTACTATCATTTAATTCCACCAGCATTTTGTTCAGTTCAAACTGGACCAAAAGGCTGTTATACTGCGACTCTAAAACCTTGGCCGAAATACCAACGCCGAGGTTTCGCGGTAACGCATCAGATTGAGCCTGATCAATATAGGTAATATCTGGGCCAAGATTGGTTATCGCCGCACCAAACTGAACGCGGTTGGTTATTTTATACAACAGACCCAAATCGACCGCAAAAGTGGAAGTGATACCACTCCCTTGTTCCTCACCAACCCCCTGGTCAGACAAGCGGGAATGGATAAATCTTCCACTAATACCAGCTTTTAGCCGACTCGAAAACGAAGTACCAAATGATCCGGTAAGGGCCAGTTCATAAGGAGAATAGGTCCCAAGGTCATTGCCATCAGCATCCCTAAAATTAATCGCACCATAATTAAGATAGATAAAATTAATCCCAAAGGAACCGAGACCGCGAACATTATGCACATACGAAGCAAAATCATAATACATATCCAGCCCAAGCGTCGGGAGCCAATTGACATGCATCAGGATAAATTCCCTTTTCCCGCGCGTCTCCTTAGTGACCCCTTCGCTTGAAACATACAGCACACCACCATCATCGTCAAAAGAGCCAATGACTCTGCGGTTGTCAAGATTTTCGGCATCAACGGCGATCCAACCCTCGGTAGTGAACCGCTCCAAACCATGCTCGGTCCCAACGTGGAGATCCCCTAACGTGAAATTTATAGAATAAATGGCCGCGCCAATATTTTGACTATATACATAAATTTTCTGTCCAGCCTCAGCCGGGTGACCAAAAAGCTCATTATAGCTGTCGATATTGGCCGCCAAGATACTAATCATGGCCGAATCACCACCGGGGTAATAATCGCTGGCAATATATTCTGCCGTATAGTAAACGGCCTCTTCTCCTTCAGATTGTTCCGGAACAATAAATTCATCATAACCATGCCGTTTCCACGCCCCATCATTAAACGACAACAGGCCGCTTCCAGTACCAATCCAGAGAATATTGTGGGGATCAACCATTGAGGCATTAACGCCAAACCTAATCGGTGGTGACATAGGTAAAATAATTTCGTTTCCTTCAACCAGCCATTCGCCGATTCCATCGACAGTAATATTATTAAGGTCAAGAATCTTATCATGCAACTGTTGATTCTCAGAAGCGGTATGATAAATCCCGGCCCGCTCAACCAGACTGGCCATATTATCATCAATGCGAACCGTGTACCGATACCCTTGATTCCAGGCAACTCCGTCGAAACTATATAACTGAGCATCAACAATCGCATATGCCAGCGAAGGTGATGTAAAAGTCAAGGTATTGACTTCGCCTTTGAGAAATTCAAATTCCGGCCAACTTGAAAACTCACCCCGGGCATATTTGGCCAAGCCATGATCGGTACCAATCAGTATCTCTTCACCATTGGTCGCCAGAGACAAAACATTATTTGAGGGGATTTTATCGATTCCTGAAAAATTGGCCCAACTTGATCCTGACCGACGAAACAGACCATTATCGGTCGCTATCCAAAGGTAACCGTTCGCGGCAACCATCGCCTTAGGTGTCCCATTGACACTTGCCCCATAAGGGACCGTAACGCGGCTGGGTAGATAGCGCGATACCGCCTGCTCAAGCGAGAATGTAATCCGGTCCAACTCCTCCGCACTCATCTTCTCATCTTTCAGGCCATCGTTTAATTTTGATTGAAGGTTATAAAACAGGTCAGCATTCATAAGGCCCGCTTTAAATCCGGTCTTCAAACCCTCAAGTCCTTTTACCAACAGCTCCAACTCATTATAGCCGGTCGGGGTTGAGCCGGAAACCTGTGAGACAAAGGCATCAACTTCATCACCTGTCACCGGACAGTTGGCGGCCACGACCTCCTCAATCATCCCGGTTACATCGTCACCGACACCCAAGCTCGTGATCGCTCGGATCAAATCTTCCAGCGTTTGGTCGGATGTGGGGAAATAATCTTCGCCGCTGACCCACGCTTTGCCATTAAATTTTACAATCCTGTCTCCGGTTATGGCCCACAGTTCATTTCCGCCATTGGTTTTTTGGAGCAAGGTAACGTCACTAATCGTACCCATATCATAAGGGAGACGGTAGGTTTTTAGCATCCCGGAAATCGGCGCATTCCCCAATCCGGCCGGATTCCAATAGGTCGCTGTGGCATCATCGGCAATCGAGACAAATGCCTCGCCCATTCCACCAGGGCGTGCCCCCGGAGCAACCCGCAAATAGAGGGCGCCGGCATTAGAAACCGCTTCGACCATTGAAAAGCCGAATACAACAAGCGCGGTTGTCAAGATTAGTAGGATGTTAAACTTTCTCATGTCAAAATCTCCCTATTAGGTATTACCCAATATTTGTCTTCAATTCAGTAAAATCAGCTTACCAAAAGCCTCTGCCATATTATCGGCCGTAGAGCCGGTTGAACCAAGCCCACCATGTACAATGATCTTGAAAATATATACTCCCTCGGCCACCCGATCACCGTCAAGATCACGTCCGTCCCAGGTAAACAGTCGATTCGGGCCAGCCGAAAGGCGCCCCGAATGTAACCGCTTTATCAATCGCCCTGCCAGCGTAAACACTTGTAACTCAGCCAGTTCCGCCGATTCAGACAGATCAAAGAAGAACTCTGTCTGCTCTTCCATCGGGTTCGGATAGTTCATCATATTAGCAATTGTTATCCGTCCCGATTGAGATGCTGTCGCCTCAAACTCCACAATTGATGGATTATTGGCATTATCCCAAGCCTTGATTTTGTAACTATGAATTCCGGGCGTCAAATCGGGCAGGGTAAAACGAACTTCGCCGGTCTGATAACTGCCCTGATCATAAGCAAACAGGTCTGTGATATTTATCGTTGAATTATTATCATTATCAAAGATCAAATCGATTCTATGCCCGACCCCCCCGGTCAAATTTATCCCGGAGCTATCGCTTAGGGTCAAAACCATAGTAGCATTCGGTGGAATTCTGTCACCCGATCGAAATTCAGGGTTCTCCTCAAACGAGACCTCAATTTCGGGACCACTATTATCGGTGCTCACGCCAGCGGCTGTTGAGATCGCCAGAGAATCGAGCCCACCCAGTCCGGAGACCGATCCAAAAACCCCAAAGCCGGAAATCCGGGCATCATCCCCACCATAATCAATATCCAAAGGCACAACAAACCGACCGCTAAACAGACCACCCGAAACCGTTACCGGCCCCCGGAAAATTGGCGGACCACCTAAGGAATAATCGATCCCCAGGTCATGATGACGCATAAAGCGCGAATCATAAACGGTTATTTCAATGCTTCCATCAACATCAAGAGAATCGCCATTCATATCAAGGATAGCACCCGAAAATTCAAAATCTTCGAGTGGCGTAAGAAGCGAACTCCCCGTATTCAAAAACTGAACCTTATACTGAGGCAATCCTAACCGTCCCAAAGGGTCACCAAAAACGACGTATGAACGATCATTGCGGATAACCGAGACGACATACTGCATCTGATGGAGCAACTTGACGACATAGGTCGCCTCCGGGATATTATAATATCCGGCAAAAATCGCATCGTAAAGATCGTATCCAAAAATTGCATTGCTGGAAGCATACACCAACCGGGTCGCCGAAACGGTGGTAATCGCCCCACCACTCTGGCGAAACAGCAACTCCGCCATCCCTTCGCGCCCGACATCATCAAACTTACCAATCGAGCAGGAACCGGCAATCACCGTTGCCAGTTTATCGTTATTTTTGAGCCGTCCCAGATCGCTTGATTTCTTGAAGATATGCTCATCGGCCCATACGTCGGGCGAACCATGCCCAATATAGTTAATCATCAGGGTGCCATCGTTGATGGCCCGAACGATGGCATCATTAGCGGATGGCTTTTCACCACTTGAGGCAAAAGGGTAATCGGTGGCGTATATTTTTTCCTGCACAAATGACCGGGGCGTATGAAAAACCGACAGCGTTTCCGTCTGAGCAGTATGGATAATCTCCCCAGCTGACGAATTTTTGTGTTCATCGTCGGCTACAAAAGTTATCCGACTGCGCCAAGCTCCCTGCGTCTCCGCCGACTCATAATTTTTGAGTTTATCCACATAGGCCAACACTTCCGAAGCGGACCGTACCGGCCAGCGCGCCACCATCATATCCCAACCCCGATCCGATTGACCAAGATAAGATCCATCGGAATCAAGCGAATCCAGTTTCCCAAAATAGACAAAATTATCATCACCGGCCGAATGCTCCCGCGCCCACAGAAAGGGAGGAATATATGATGAGGTCGAAAGGCCGAGGTTATTCATGAAATCGTAATGGCCATCACCGGCTAAAATTACTGAGTACGGTGATGGAGAGGCATAATTTTGATAGGCAAATTGCAGGTAACTCCGAATCGCCAAAGGTGACTCTAATCCAAATCCAAACCGATCATAAATATCTTCAACCGCCACCAGTTTGACCTTTCGTCCATTTTGAGACAAACGATAATCGACATAAGAACTTAAAGCATTATGCCAACGACGCGGAGAGATTACGATACAGTCAGTTTGACTCAAGTCGGATCGAAGCGTACCATGTTCCACTTTCTCAATAGAGACCGGCGCATAAGCGTTACTGTTATCAAATACGACATATCGAGATAGCGGCTGAGCCAGAGCAGACTGCCTGAAATAAGAACTGCCACCGGAGATCGAATTGTTTACCACCATCGTAGGACTATCCGGATTGGTGATATTAAGAATCAAATTGGAAGGTCCGAATCCGTTAATTTTGTACTGTACCGAACCAAGTTGGCCTTGTGAATTGAACTCCCGTTGAACACCATCAGATCTGATTTGCGCTGGATAATTCAGGTCGATAAGGTCAAGGTAATGGTCCGAAGTGCCACGCACCATCTCGACTAATATGCTATTGATGCCATCGACCAATATATCTGAAGGGCCATAGTAATGATAATCCCCATTTAGAAAATACTGGGATAGCTGGGTACCATTAATGGAAACTTTGGTTTGACTGAAATTGATAATAGCATCCAACACCAGATCCAAAGAATCTCCGGCAATTGGATGATCCAGATTGACAGCCGCGGTAACGTTAGATTGAAGCGACCAGTACCACCTGAAATAGTTTCTGATTCGTCCATCGCCATCAATTTTTATGATATTGTCCTGCTCCAAACGAACCGAATTTCTATAATCCTGCACCGCCGAAGGATCAATCGGCCCCGGATTTCCATCGGTATTAAGCCAACGTAGAGGTGAACTGTTCAATCCGGAAGTCGTCAACCAATAATAATTAAGATCGTTGTATGAATTTTTCAGGTAAATCGGTTGTCCGAAATCAAACTCAAAACGAGAAGCCGCTTCGCCATAAAACAGGAGATAATCGGCCAGATCAAAAATCCCATCCCCACCATCTGCAACCATAATCGGAATTTGAAACAACGCCAGCGCCTGATCGAGAGGGTTATAAGCAGGGTCAACACCACCTGCATAAAAGAGCATTATCGAATCGGATGAAACGCCAATCAGGTCAAGTCCAGCCGCTGACAGATCGGAGCCGCTGATGCGATGCACACCCGATGTCTCAATCGAGATTTTTCCCCAGACATCACCCAGATCAAAATTGTCGGTCATCGCTTTGGTGAATCGGTCTGGTGTCGATGATGATGCGAAGGCAAAAAACTGTTCCGGGTTAATGGCTAATCCGGCCAGCACCGAATCAATCCGACTCGTTGCGATCGAAGAGCTGGCAGATGGATTGCCACCCGTTAGATTTATATCAATAGAAAATTCGGTATATGCCACCAGCCGTCCATTTTCGATTCTCTGAGGAAAAAGGACAACCCGAACAAAGCGGTGGTTACGAATCGTAATCGGATCTTCGACCACAATCAGGGGCTGATTGGGACCGATGAAATTATCGATCATCGGGGCTGAAGTCGATCCCAACTTGCGGAAGTTTAACGTATAGGTCAGGTCACCATTATCCGGGACCGCCACCAAAAAAGTCCGTCCCCAAACATCTTTTCCACCAACCGGATAAAGCATGGCTCCGGTAAGATTGGAAAAATCGTCAGACAGACGAGGCATGTAATTCAGGATTATATGATTATCAGAAACAATTCTGCAATCAATATCGGGATAGATCGGGCCAGATCCGGCAAAGCAGAGCCCAAACGACATAACGATAAGAACCACCGTCATGCTTATTATCAGAGGGGAGTTAACTCTGCAAAATTGTCGAAATAAAAAAACCATGTTCGGGTCAGGCCCTTACACGGTCGAATAGAATAGAAGCTACCGTTCGACCGCTATTAAAAGGTTACATCCAAATTGTCATTGCCGCAACTATTTGAAACCGGTCGATCCGGGATCAGAAGTTACGACTGAAAATCAACACCTTTTAACAACGTTCGATAGTATCTCCTTCTTAGATAATAAAGACGTACCTTTAAGCATTATAGTTTAAAGGTTTACCCCTTTTTTGTCAAGCCAAATGCTAAGTTTCATCACCCAATCAATATTGCAAATTACCGGCCAAAAACAGGTTAATTTGAACCAATCTCATACTACCATATCTCTCAATGGTTTAACAAATTTATATTGAATCGGTTCCCCCGAATATTGCAATATCGAGAATAATTTGTTCTATCCAAAGTGAATTATTTTTCATATTTAGTCGTTGTTGGAGCATAGCGACGCACAAACGACTTATTAGAAAATCTGCCAAACGAAGTGAGCTAAGTATTTTCTTATCCCCTTGCGAGACCCTTGAGCAAAGCGAAGGGACCCCTCAAGATGAAGCCAGCTTAACCGGACTACCGGCAACCTCCCTCATCGTACAAGTAAAATGACGCAGGTACGTCGGGGAATCAAGAATCTCGTACCCTTTCAGCTTCTCTTTATCCTTCACGATTTCCGCCGCCACTTCAGCTACATACTCAAGATGGCTGGCTGTGTACATCCGGCGGGGAATCGCCAAACGGACCAACTCTTTGAGGGCGGTTAGTTTCTGACCAGTATTGGGATCGACCCCACCAAACATCAATGATCCGATCTCCACACCGCGGACTCCACCCTGACGATACAGTTCGACGACCAAAGATTGTCCAGGGAAAAACTCCGGCTTGATATGCGGAAGTAGTTTCCCGGCATCAATAAAGACAGCATGTCCACCGGTCGGGTAAATAATCGGAAGTCCGGCCTGACGGAGGAGGTCACCCAGCCATGAAATCTGACCAATCCGATGTGTCAGATAATCATCATTGAGCGATTCCTTGAGACCAATCGCAACCGATTCCAGATCGCGCCCATTCAACCCACCGTAGGTCGGAAACCCTTCGATGATGATCAACAGCTCTTTTAACTTCCCGGCCAACGCTTCATCATTAACCGCCATAAACCCGCCCATATTGGACAGACCGTCCTTCTTGGCCGACATCAAAACAGCATCGGCATAACCGTTCATTTTGTGAGCGATCTCTTTGACGCTACTGTTTTCATATCCCGGTTCGTGCTTTTTGATAAAGTAGGCGTTTTCGGCAAACCGAGCCGCATCATACACCAGCATGATTCCGTACTTGTCGCACAGCGATCTTAGTTCGGCAATATTTGCCATCGACACCGGAAGTCCACCGGCAGAATTGTTGGTACTGGTCAAAACAATTAGCGGGATTTTCGACACACCGGTCTTGCCGATAAATTCTTCAAGCTTTTCGCAATCGATATTTCCTTTAAAGGGAAACTCAGATCCCTCCTCTTTCAACTGCTTACAAGGAAAATCGACTGGTATCCCGCCCTTGTGCATTACATTCGCGCGGGTCGTATCAAAATGAGTATTGTTCGGGACATAATCACCCTGCTTCAAAACGATCGAGAAGAAAATGTTTTCCGCGACCCGTCCTTGATGGCATGGCAAGACATGCTTTTTTTGAAAGATATCTTTGATAGTTTCTTCGAAATGATACCAGTTGCGCCCTCCGGCGTACGATTCATCCCCGGTCATCAATGCGGCCATCTGATTCTGTGACAACGCTCCGGTCCCGGAATCGGTCAAAAGATCGATAAAAATATCCTTAGCCGCCAACTGAAATATATTATACCCAGCCTCTGCGATCCGCTTCTCCCGCTCTTTCGGTTCAATGAGGCTGATCGGTTCGGTAACTTTTATTCGGAATGGTTCTATCGGTCGCTTGGACATTTTATCTGTTCCTCAAAGGTATGTTCTTCTCTTCTTTTCTTTTTTTCTAAATCCCGCTTGCGGGCTCTATCTTTAAAATATAGAGTAACTTCAGACTTTTTTCAACTCAAATTCCGGTACAATCCGGCCCACTTCGATTTTACGATAATTATAAACCTTGGGATTATCAAACGGTTCCAGGTATCTCATATCGACATTTCCCAATAAACCCAATTGGCGCAGAACCTCGATCACGACCGGATATAGCGCTCGAGCATTCCCATCGATTATCTTGACGGCGATTCCAATAGCAGGATCAGAAAACCCAATCCCCTCGATCCCCTCGGCACCGATCTTGTTGACAACATTTCCGGGAAAGGTTCGAGCCAGAGCCAGATCAAAACGCCCCTCCCCAGAAACCATTTCCGGATAATCGGTCATTATCTTTTTGATTCGAAGGAGAATTGCCCGCATCTCCGGATCGTCTGAAAGTCCATTAGCCAGCGTAGCATACGCTACCGCCGCCTGCTTTAGAGGCATCCCAAAAACCGGCGCAGAACAACCATCAATTCCGATTTTAATTTTTCCCCTGGGGTAATCGTACGATTCGGCAATCGCCGATAGCACTAACTGTTGGGTTTTACTGCCTGGATTTAGATAATCGTTTAACTCTCCCCCAACCTCTTTGGTCAGGGCCAAAAACCCGGAATGCTTGCCAGAACAGTTATGCTGGGTCTGATGATATATATCATCTTTGCTTGGTCTGATCTTTTGCTCTTTCTGGTAGATCGGTTGATGCGTTCCGCATTGAAGATATGACTCGTCCAAGCTGGCTTGTTTGAGATTAGACAGCACAACTTCGACATGCTCATCAGTTCCGGTATGCGACCCGCACATGACGGCTAGTTGCTTGTCGGTAAAGCCGTACTTGTCGGCGATTCCCGATTTAATCAATGGAATGATCTGAAACGGCTTCGCCTCCGACCGCGCCTGAGTAAAGAAATCGACATCCCCCACATAATGGGTCAACTCTTTTTTGTCGTTGACGACGGCGATCGCACCATGATGCGCCGACTCCAATCCTTCACCCCGGTAAACATTAGCTACTATCTCGTGCATGATGATCTTTCCAATTTAAAAGTCGTTCCAATTTAGGGTATTGGGCAGATTTGTAAAGTGAAAGATTTAAAGTACTGTAGGGGTCGGCTTTGCCGACCCGCAGGCAATACTCTATGCTTGTGACCTGAAAGCCAAGAAATTGGCTTTTTATCCTGAAAAAGAGGTCTAAGCGAGTTAAATGAAACCTTATAAATAATCTCCCGTATCCTCTTATATACAGTAGAGAGTTCACAAAGATGGCGCACTACCCTTCACTCACACCAAACATTTCAAAAAGGAGATTTACCATGAAACGGGTAAAATTATCCAGCGTTGCCCTGTTACTATTAAGCGGTGCAGTTCTGTTACTGGTTGGTGTCGGATGTGGCGGAAGCGTTTACCCGGTTGCCCCATCAACAACTGATGCTGACACACCACAGTTCTCCAGCACTCACGGGCAAATATTCGTAGATCTTGAAGATATTGTCGATGACAATCACCCGGTTATAATCGTTCAAACCGAAGAGGATGCTGACACGCCACAATTCTCAAGCACTCATGGGCAAATCTTTGTTGATCGTGAAGATATTGTCGAAGTCAATCACCCGGTGATATTGGATCAATCCGAAGAGAATGCTGACACACCACAGTTCTCCAGCACACACGGGCAAATCTTTGTTGACCGTGAAGATATCGTCGAAGACAATCATCCGGTGACCATGGATCAAACCGAAAACATGGCGAATAACTCTGATCGATAAAACCGATTTGTTGCCGGAGGATACTATTGATTATAAATTGACATAGAGAAAGGAGTTTTATGATAACCTCCTCTCCCTGTAACACCGCTATTTAAATCCCTTCGATACTCCCTCGAAGGGGTTTTTGCTTTGTATTAAATCTGATCATAACATCATTGAACTACACGATGATGGACCTCTTGGATCAATTAATCTTGACAATATCTCGATTTTACTTATCTTCAGATAAACAATACTCAAAATATGTTCAACGGGGTTATTTCTTCTCTTCAGGCGACGATTTTGTCCTTACGGCTGGAGCTTTATCCTTAGCGAGTAATAACGGTGGAAACTCCACAGTAAGGCAGTCAAATGAGAAAATTGCTCATGCTTTCTATTTTTACCCTTAGTTTATCTTTTACAATCGGTGAAAATTCACAGGCTCAGGATTGTAGCAAAGACATGACCTTCTACGGTTCTGAACTTGCCGCATCCGGTTCTGTTACCTATGGCAGAGAAATTTATGAAGCGGGTGATGTTGATAATGACGGCCACCCTGATATACTGGTTGTTGCTCCCGGCGGTAGTTTTACCAACGGTAAAGCGATTGTCTATTCCGGTTTCACCGGCGACTCTATCGGAACCTACTATGATGATTACAATAAGATCACCGGAGCCGGAGGTTTTGGTTATTTTGATGATGATCAACATGCTGATATCTTAGTCAATGGTGTTATTTATTCCGGGCTGACCGGTGATACTCTGGCCGATTACAATGATATTGCCTCTCATGGAATAAGTGCCGGCGACTTAAACAATGATGGCAAGTACGATATTATCGTAGCCGACCGCAGTTGGTCAAATACCGATGGACGGGTTGATATTATTTCCGGCGCTAACGGAAGCACCCTGAGATCCTGGGTTGGACCGAGCGGATCTGCCTCATGGTTTGGTCACTCTGTGGCAGTTGCCGGTGATTTTGATAACGATGGAACCAATGATATTGTCATTGGTGCTCCCAAGTTTGACAATAACGGTATTGACAAAGGCCGGGTATATGTTTACTCGGGAAAAACAGGTAGCAGGCTGTTTTGGAGAGTAGGCCCGGTTCCCGGTTATCAATTTGGAACCAAGGTTGCCGGAGCGGGAGATTTAGATAATGATGGTTATGACGACATTCTTATTGCCAGTCATTCTATAAACAGCTCCAGCGCTGTGGCTGTGTGGGCTTACTCCGGACAGACAGACGATTTATTATTCACCGTCTACGGTAACCATTATCGAGATGAGTTTGGAGCCACAATGGATGGCATCGGTGATGTTAATAATGATGGCCACGACGATTTTGCCGTCGGAGCATATAGATATGACTATTCCTCCTCGTATGTCAGAAATCGTGGAAATCTGTATATCTACTCAGGAATAGATGGTTCTCTCTTACAAGAATTTCCATCATCAGCGATGCAACAGTTTGGTACAGCTGTCTGCGGACTGGGTGATATTGATGGTGATGGCGGCCCTGATTTTGCAGTCGGAGCAATCTGGGTTCGACATATTACCGACCCATCTAATGAATACCGCGGAGCTGTGCATGTTTACAAGTGCCCTCTTGTTCTCGATATTGATGACGATATCGCCAATGTTTTACCGCAAAGTTTTAACTTACAGCAAAACTATCCCAACCCGTTTAACCCGGAAACTGTGATAGAGTATTCGGTCGCCTCAAGGTCGCATATTAGCTTAGAAATCTATAATAGTTTGGGACAAATGGTTCGCGTTCTTGTCAATAAGACTGTGACCGCCGGATCATATAGTATAACTTGGGATGGCCGTGATGATGCCTCTGAACGAGTCGCCTCGGGAATGTATCTGTTCCGCCTCTCAACCGATGATTTTGTTGAAACCAAAAAGATGGTCCTACTAAAATAACATCGTAGGTCGAAACCCCTGTGGTTTCGACAAAAATCCATTCCCACCCTAAAGGGTGGGCCACCCCGCCAGTAGGTCAGGAGCCCTGTGCTCCTGACAGTTCTTGTGGGCGGCAGGAATGAAAACATCATATCCCCTTCACGGGGGCGCGATGCGTGCGTCCTCGCCAGCCCCGTTGACACACTATTGCCCCACCTATCACAAAGCGCATCTCTTGTAGGTCGAAACC
>JAUUYJ010000185.1 GCA_030588275.1 Candidatus Zixiibacteriota bacterium
GAGGCCAGTGCTTTTACCGGCCAACACCCACCATACACGAAATCAGGGGTAAACGGTAGCCCATTAACATCGACAAAAACAAATCCGCCCTCTGATGGCACATAGGCAGAATCGAAGCATAAAGTATGAATCGACTCCTGATTAGGTCCAGCTGTTCCCCTTAATAACAACATGCTTTGCAAATATCCCGATGCGATCCCCGATTCAGAAATCCCATCGATAAACAGACTGTCCGGCATAACTCCATCAGTATCGTATTCGACGACATTAAAATCACCGAGCAAGAAAGCACCGTCCATCCGGCTCCCCGAAACAATTTCAACTTTTGGATTACCCCATGTCCATGTCGCCCCATCCGGAGAGTATAACCCAATACCCAAACCTATTCCTCCCAGAGTGAAATCATTTTCGATATAAATTTCAAGGGGGATGGAAATCGATGTCCAGATTGTATCTCCAGGATATGTCACATAAACGGCATTGCCAGCCTGGCCAACTCCCGGTGAAAGCAGTAATAAGGCGGCGATCCCCAAAGCAAGAAGCAGATTTCGCATTTGCCTAACCTCCTTAATAAGGATTAGCGTAGATACTGTGCCATTTGTAATATACAATTTAGTCTCTGTTTGTCAAACAATATAAATTCAGTTTTAAGCTCCCCACAAAAAAAACCGGCCTTCTTGACAAAGGCCGGTTTCTTAAATTATAAACTTCTTTAAAGCAAATTATCGCATCAAAACCATCTTCTTGGTTTCAACGAAATCTTTGGTGACCATTTTGTAGAAATAAATTCCAGAAGCAACCTGGGCACCAGAATTGTCATTGCCATCCCAGACAACTTCATAATTACCGGGAGCCACGTCTTCTGAAAGCAAGGTCTTGACATTCTGACCGAGGATATTAAAGACCGTGATATTCACCATCCCCTTGCGGGCAACAGAATAAGCGAGCGTTGTTGAGGGGTTGAATGGGTTGGGCATGTTCTGATCTAAGCCATAAGTCAGCGGAACAGCCGGGCCATCACTGTCAGCATCCAAGGGAGTTTGGGTGACGGTATAGCTAATAGCGGCATCCATATTCGGAGTGACGTTCATTCCAATATCAGTCACAAATACGAAGTCACCGGAGGTGCCAATTTTCACCGAATCAATTCGCAACGTCCGGGGATTGACATCCGGGATATCCATTGTGAAATGGAAGTTGAACATATTTTCCTTTGGTCCGGTTGCCAGGCTATTGAAAAGCGAGACACCGCCAACCAAGATGGTATCGGGAGCGATTGAATCAAGATCCTGCTCGGTTACCAAAAGGCCGGTCATACTCCACGAGCCAGTTCCTGCCGCCGGATCAAAACGAGATCCAATTGGAATGGTTACACAAGCGCAACCACCATCTTCGCCAGCATTACCCCAGCCACCTGTTTGGGCTTCCCAATTAATCTTCAGTCCGGCATCGCCCCAATATTCAAAGCCGAGTGAACCACCAAAAACGTCAAAACTATTTTCGATGTACATCCTTACTTGGTACTGATAATAATTTCCCAACGTATCGACCGCAGAGATGTTGCTCCCTGGAGCAACCACTACGTCATCGGTGGCATTGTACAATTCGATGAAAACCGAATCTTCGGTTTGGGCTTGAGACATTCCAAACGACAACAACAGTACCGCCAACAACATTATCAATTTAAACTTCATACCCATGCCTCCATGCGTAGTACGCATTTAATAAAAGTTAAAAGTCTTTCTTCTTTTTTTAGTACCCCACACAACGGGGTTGCTTTTTTTCTTACACAATCTTTAAACCATCCCAAGACCAACAAGTTCCGCCCATAGTTCAGACGAACCCCAGTTTGGGATTGACAAGACAAATTATCAAAAATATTGCCTCAGTCAATAAAAAAATCGTACTTTTTAACGACTTAAGCCGGTGGAGGCGAACCTCCATTGAAGACAAAATTGATCAGATAAACCGCATCACCCACATTGGGAATGCCATCGGCATTAGCGTCTCCTCCATAAGTGCTGACCGGAGCGGTGCCTCCCTTGAAGACAAAATTGATCAAATAGACGGCATCAGCGACATTGACAAGACCATCCCCATTAGCGTCACCCCTGAGACCGGCGGTAATCGTAAAGGGGGTGAAAGAGATTTCATAAGAGGCAAATCGGCTGACCACGCTGGTCGTGTAACTGTTTATAGTCGTTGCGCTTATCGTGGCTGTTCCGCCGGTAGAGGGAGTGAAGTTAATATCAATGAGGTGATGAGTTCCCGGCTCCAGAAGGCTGCTGGCGGTTGTTTGAGACGGAATCAATTTGATAGCCACTTTCTGTGGATCGGATGAACTGGTTGTTTGGGCAACCTTTTGGATATAATCAAAATTTTCCGAAACTGTTCCGGTCGTACTAAATGAAGAGTAGGTTAGAGTCGGATTACTTTTGGGCCATTCCAAAGCCAGGACGATCTCTTCAAGCGGTACGGTATTGGTAATGTAAATCGGAATCGGCGAAGCGGTATATTGCGGGATTGTCACCGAACCTCCGCTAATCGTATCGGCAGAAACGAAAATGAAATATTTTTTGACCTCCGTATCGGTGCCATTCGGATCATCAACTTCAAGCGAAACATGGTATAATCCTGGATTACTGTAGGTATTCTCCGGATTGGGATCACCACTCACCAAATTCCCATCACCAAAACTCCAGTCCCACGAGGTTGCCGCCGGTGAGAGATCGGAAAAATTGACCGTCAGCGGAGCCGGGCCGGAACGAGGTGATCCGGCAAATTTGGCGACCGGAGCGCCGACTAAGGCATTAGCCACATTGATTCGGCCAGCCCCAAGCAAACCGACGTAAGCAGGATTCAACGCATCAATGTTATCAGCAGAGCTAAATAGAAGTGCCTCAAGGGTCGCCTTGTCATAATCCGGATAGTGAGATTTGATCAATCCGACTGCCCCGGCCACCATCGGCGTGGCCATTGAAGTTCCGGTCCATGTAGCATACGAAGGGGTATAATGATTCGATACGGTTGAATAAATTCCTTGTCCCGGAGCGCAGATCTCAACCCAGGCGCCATAGTTAGAGCCAGACCATTTAGTATCGTTGGAACGGGTTGCCGCCACCGTTATCAAGCCTGGTTGAGTGTCGAAATATGATCCCGGGATTGATGTGCCTTCGTTACCGGCGGCAGTACAGATTACCATCTGGGCCGAATCACGACACAAAAGCATCGCCACATATATGTCGGTAGTAAAAGAAGAGCCGGCTGAATAGGTTATTATATCGGCCCCATTACGAGCGGCGTAGGTCATTGCCTGAGCCACAGCTGACATAACCAGGTAACCTCTTTCCCACCCACTTCCATCATCGGCTGAGTAACCGGCTCTGAGGCACATGATCTGAACGCCACGATCGGATAACCCTGGTCCCCAGCCACCGGCTACGCCGGCTCCGCCGGTCGTGTTATTGGCCGAAGCGGAGGCGATCCCAGAACAATGCGTTCCGTGCCCATTGAAATCGTTGGGGTCATTATCCCTGACTCCAGCATCTTCGCCCGGCCAGGCCGCAAAACCTCCTCCGTTAAAAAAGTCGTACCCGATAAGATCATCCCTGTAACCGTTTCCGTCATCGTCAACATTGTTGATATCGGTGCTATCCATAACCACCATGTTGGCGTCGATATCCTCACCCGGATTGATCCAGATATTATTTTTTAAATCGGGGTGTCCATAATTTACGCCGGTATCAATAACCCCGATAATAACGGTGTCGGAACCGGTTTCGACATCCCAGGCTTCATGGGCATGGATATGAAATTCATTACTGTTTTGATGTAAGCCCCATTGCTGATAATGATTGGGATCATTAGGAGATTGCGCTACCAGACACATCTTATCATATTCAACTGCCGCCACCGACGGATCGGATAATAGCGATGCCATAACCTGATCGCTTTTGGTTTCGTCGGCCAATTCCAGAATGTAATACCGGCTTAATTTATTGACCTGCCCAACATCGGCCAAAAACATCGGCTGAACATCTTTGGGGGCATAACTATCAAGCATGCGATCAATCGATGGAATGCCGACCCGAAACAGCCCAAACCCTTTGGAGACTCCGTTGAGGTTGGCATTATCCTGAAATCGAACAATCAGCCGATTTTTCATGATAACAACCTTCTGAGTCCCGGGATCAAATCCGGGTAAGTATAACGCAAAAACCGATGTGGTCATTAGCGAGAAGATGAACATAGTCACAAGTATAAATCTGCGCATCGAGTATCTCCGTTGTTTGATAGCTTAAAATTTCAGTCTGACGTGACAGTGAGGGGTACAAGCATGGCACACTCCTATGGTAATATATCCTTATTTCTAATTCGGTCAATCTATCTTTTCTCTTTATATAAAAAACTACGATTAATCGGTAATGTTCCCGATGATTGGCAAATTGGGAGGGTCAAATCAGACCCATTAATACACCGCAGGCCCCTTTTTCAGGATGGCTAAAGCTCCTTACCAAAAAGCGGGGAGACCCAAAGGCCTCCCCGCATTGTTACTAATTCATTGAAGCAGATTTTAACCTGCTCAAATTAGTCAAAAACTATTCAATGGTACCGCAACCGCTAAAGGCGCCGCCACCATCTCTCCACTCTTCACAAGTAGCAGGTGCATCGCCACCCTTAAAGACGAAGCCGATCAGATAAACAGCGTCACCTACGTTAGCTCCGCAGTCACCATTGGCATCACCGGAACAGATCGGATAAGGAAGCGGTGCGTCGCCACCCTTAAAGACGAAGCCAATCAAATACACAGCGTCACCAACGTTGGCGCCACCATCATTGTTAGCATCACCAGGGAAGCAATCACAGGCCGTTACCGCACATTCCAGACCATGATTGGTAATCCAGGCGTTGGCCATATCAATTGAGGCCTGCAGATCGCCCAAACCAGTTTTGGTCGTCGCCAATATCTTGACCACACAGGTGGTATCACCTTCGGCCAGATCGTATGCACCAAAAGTCATCAAGGTTGACAGATCGGTAAACTGCGAATCAGGATGAGCCGAACTATATGGAACATAACCGGCATCAACTTCCATCAATTCGTACATGACACCGTACGACAGCGGCGGATCGTAATGCGGGCTGGTGGTTGTGTAAACATAAGTTGGGTTGTCAAGCGCATAGGCATTCTTGGGAGCATCTCCACCACTATATAACGCGATACCGCCAAAGCGATCTTTTGATTCCTGAGGGCAGAACGCTTCGGTCGAATCATCCTGATTGTATTCAGCACCAGACTGATACATCAGGTTTCGGCTGGCATCAAAACCAGAACCGTTGTTTGATCCGGAATCGGAAGGTACATCCCAATCAAGGAATTCGCCGATTAACACGCCACCGAGAGTTTCGGTACCACGATTGAACCATTTCAACCGCTCAACAATGAAATCACAACTATCGGGATGTTTGGGCACAAAGTATTCGACAA
>JAUUYJ010000332.1 GCA_030588275.1 Candidatus Zixiibacteriota bacterium
CCTTTGACCGAGCGTTTCATGTCGGTTACCTCTTCAGGGCGTTCATCAATCAACAAAACGATCAATTTGACATTAGGATGATTGGTCGTAATAGAGTTGGCAATTTTCTGGAGGATGATCGTCTTTCCCGCTTTCGGGGGAGAGGTGACCAAGGCCCGCTGACCCTTACCGATCGGACACATCAGATCGATGATCCGGGTCGTCAGCTCTTCGGGGGTGGTCTCCATAAGAAAAGCGTCTTCAGGATACAGCGGTGTCAGATTATCAAAGAGCGTTTTATGTTTGGAAACTTCCGGCGGTTCGGCGTTGATCGCTTCAATCTTCAGAAGGGCAAAATACCGTTCCGATTCTTTGGGTGGTCTGACCTGTCCAGAGATGGTGTCTCCGGTTCTCAGATCGAACCGTTTGATTTGAGATGGGGAGACGTAAATATCATCCGGTCCCGGCTGGTAATTGTAATCGGGTGAACGCAAGAATCCATAACCCTCGTCGAGAATCTCAAGCACTCCTTCGGCGAATATCAGGCCATCCTGGGACGATTGCGATTCGAGGATTTTGAAGATCAACTCCGATTTGCGCAGTCCGGAAACCCCGGGTATATCCAGTTCCTCGGCGATTTTCAAGAGCTCCGCAATCGTTTTGGTTTTTAACTGGGTAATGTCCATCTTCTTTTCCTGTTTTATGTAATTATCTGATTTTGCCTCGGGGCGCCTGCTACTTTCGGGCCGATGATTTCTTCGCCCGGCGGTCCGGCCTCCTTTTAAGTTGGTCATTCTAACTCCTCAATTGGTGCATCCCCCCAGAGTTTCTCAAGGGCGTAAAAAGTGCGGGTTTCTTCCGAAAAGATATGGACGATAACATCAAAATAATCTAAAAGAACCCAGTTGGAACCAGACTCACCTTCGCGGTGTGATACCCTTATTCCCTCGTCTCGTAAACCTCGCTCAATGCCGCTGGCGATCGCTTTGACATGAACATCAACCGATCCTGAGCAGATGACAAAGTAATCGCACACCGATGATATTTTTCTAAGATCAAGTACTTTGACATCAAAGCCTTTTTTGCTAAGTGCCAGATTACCGGCCGCGCGGGCCAAATTTAGTGGTGTCATAAGTTTTTTATTTTCTACTCCCTACCTATCGAAATTAATTCTTCAACCGGTCAAATTACTTGCCCGGCTCATCTTCAAATAAAACTTTGTAATCGTTGCCCAATATCAAAGTTGCTCCGATATCAAGATAGTTGTCCTCAATCGCTCGATAAGTCACCGCTTTATCCAGACCGAGTTGTTCGGCCATCAGGTTGGCGGCTCTCAGATTCTCATGGCGTGAAATGATAAAACTTTTTTCGACGCCAAAATTATCAAAATTATCGGTATCAATAACCCGCACCGCCAAAGGTGGCTTGGCCATCATCTCAATTTTGTCGGCCAGTCTGTTGGCAATACCTTTCTCACCGCATCCGTTTAATATCTGCAAATTGATATAATATTCGGTTGGCTTGGCCTCGTCTGAATATCCCCGTGCGATCTGTACCGTAAAAGAGGCGACGTAAAAAACAACCACCACAAGGAGGGCCACAATAGCTAACTCAAGAAATCTAACCGGACGTTTCTTCTTGGCCCGTTTGATGCGATAGGCCGAAGAACCTTTGGGCGAGGTTGACTTTGATTTTTTTTTCATTGAGTTTACCGGGGAGGGGAGAGCAATAATAAGGCGTTAAACGTCAAGGACGCCAATAGTCATACCTCCCATTCCTATAATACGATCCATTGCCATATTGATAAACGGGAACCCGCTCAAATCCAACCGTCATCCGAAAATTCTCGGACGGACGCCAATCGAGTCGCCCCGACGGAAAATACTGGGCCTGGTTATCAACAGAGTTATCGCCCCACAATGTTCCCGGCGAATGGGCTATGCCAAGTCCGAGGGTCAATGTTAAAGGACGAGCCAACTGGTAGGTCAAACTTCCATTGTACATTCCAACCGAACCGGACTGTCCACCACCGGAAAAGAAGCTGATTCCGTAGGAGTGCGACAGGTTCATTCGAGAAGGGTCCAAAAGTGAAAGATTGGGTGGTTTGGTCAGGCCCATATCATATTTTTGGGTAATCTCTTTGACCTCGACCTGATCGACCATTTGGGCAACTGCACCAAGCGGAATAATAACTACCAGTATCATCACCAGAACTGTTTTCATTTGTTTATAATCTTTCATCCCTGTACCTACCAAATAAAGCGGTCGGCGAATTTATTGTCAACAAGATTCGAGCTAATTACTCAAAAATTGCTCTCTTGACATTATACGGTATAATTCGACAAATGACCGGTATTTCTTTATTTGGAGCCGAAGCGGGATTCCAGGTCAGCCATCTGTTCCAGAGAGTTGATACCCAAAACCTCGTCGGCGTTAGCGGTCTTATAAACCGCCGCCTTCAAACCGTTTTGACTTAATATTGCCATAATATCGGTCAGGTAAAATTCTTTTTGGGCGTTATCCGATTTTATCTTTCGCAACGAATCAAAC
>JAUUYJ010000333.1 GCA_030588275.1 Candidatus Zixiibacteriota bacterium
GCCGAAAATATTGACGCGGATGAACAGTTCTGCTTTTGCCGCCAAGATGAAGCCCAACGGCTAAAGCAACCGCCAGAGCATCCATCGCCAGAGCGATGGCGATTAGTATAATCTCAAATAAAGAAATAGGCTGGTTTCCCAATAATAGGGTTGGTTTAATCTAATTCGGTCGATCACTTTTTCCAAAATAAATTGCTCGGTTCAATAATGATGCTTGTTATTTTATCATCTCTAATTTAACATAGGTTATGCCGACTCAACCAAGAATACCACTCAAAAGGGTCATCGCCAGCGGGCTGGCCGCCGGAGTTCTGCTGAATATCATGCAGGGGTTTGGTGCCTACTTCTTCTTTGACCATTTTTATCTGGCCAACCCGGATCTGATTCGGGATGGCTCAATCTATTCCGGTTTTTATTTTCTTGGGCTGTATTGTATCGTTGGCATCGTCATCGCCGGATTTTCACAAGGTCTCAAAAATGTCTGGTCGGGAGCCGATTGGATCATCGGAATTAAGGTCGGGCTGGTTGTCTGGGCCGCATCATCTCCGGTTTATATTCTCAAGCGACATATCATATTTGAGTTGTCAGACTGGTTGCTATTGGAGATTCCGTTTGACCTGATAGCCTATGCCATTGCCGGGGCGATTGCCGGTTTCTTGTGTGGCCGGGGAATTATCGAGAAGCATCATTAACTGAGCAGAGTAATAGTTGTTGAAAATTGTGAAACTCAAAAAATAGGAAACCAAAAATGATAATTACAACGACACCTACGATTCAGGGACAGGAAATCACCGACTATCTTGGGATTGTTACCGGTGAAGCAATAATGGGGGCCAATGTTTTTAAAGATTTTGTGGCCTCAATTACCGATATCATCGGTGGCCGGGCCGGTGCTTATGAGCAGGAGCTTCAAAAGGCGAGAAAAATTGCGATTAGTGAGATGACTGTCGAAGCTCAATCTCTCGGTGGTCAGGCGATCGTGGGAGTTGATCTCGACTATGAAGTAATCCGTGGTGGAATGCTAATGGTGGCAATCTCCGGTACGGCGGTCAAGCTGAAGTAGCCTTAAGCGTTTAATGTTTAAATTGGGTCAAAAATCGTCCCGATATTCGCTTTAATTTTATGGTGTAATCCTCGGCAACTATTTGTCATTTTTTTGCACAGTCGGCTTGCTATTGGATCAAATTATTGCTATCTACTTATCCACCAACACGTAATATCTATATAAAAAATCCGTTACCCGGCACAGGCTTCGCTCTATATACCAACGGATTGTTTTCTTTAAGGAGAATTAATGTCGAAATCTCTTATTATATCTTTGATAGTTGGTTGCCTGCTAATTGCCACCTCGCCGATTTTGGGCGGTACTATTGCCGATGACCTCGACCAGATAATTCGGACCAGCTCGGAAAGCGAACTGATTCGTGTTCTGATCGTTCCGGTCTCGGATAATCTGAATTCCTCTTTAAAAAGCTCTCTACCTGAAGACTTCCGCAAGCGGGCTGATCGTCACCGGGTCGGAATGGAACGGTTACAATCTCAGGCGGCAATCTCCCAACAACCGGTTGTTGAAATTTTATCCGATCTGGCCAGAGTTGATCGGGCCGGTTCGGTTAAGCAATTTTGGGTTGCCAACCTGATCGAGGCGGAAATTTCTGCTGGCGAACTTTTCAATCTGGCTCAATCTGATGCGGTCGAAAAAATATATGCCTATCCGGAAATTATCTCGATCCCAATTCCCCAAAGTTCATATGCGCTGAAATCGGCCAGTACTGCCGAAACAAATCTGATTTCGATTAAGGCAGACTCCGCCTGGGCATTAGGGTTTGACGGTTCGGGACGGTTGGTCTGTAGTTTTGATTCCGGAGTGGATGGGATACATTCTGCCTTATCAGGTAATTATCGGGGCAATAATGGTTATCCAGCCGATCAATGCTGGTTTTCTCCGACCGACAGCTCTGAATATCCGCACTCCTTCTCCTCCGCCGGTTCATCCGCTCCGCATGGAACGCATACGACCGGAATCATGGTGGGGCATAATGATGCCTCCGGCGATACCATCGGTGTCGCGCCCGGTGCCCAATGGATTGCGGCGGTCGCAATTGATGTCCCAGGCGTATCGATCTTTGAAGCGTTTCAATGGGCGGCCGATCCGGATGGTGACCCCAATACCGTTTCTGACCTGCCCGACGTTATCAACCATAGCTGGGGTGTCCCGGGGATCGGATGCGCCGATCTGTTCTGGGATGTTATCGACAACGTTGAAGCTCTGGGAGTCGTCAATATTTTTGCCGCCGGAAATGAGGGACCGACCGCTTTTTCGATTCGTAACCCAGCCAATCGAGCCGAAGATTCGATTACCAATTTTGCCGTCGGTGCCATCAACCATGCCGACTCCGCTTTGTGGAGCCAAACCGGTTTCGCCTCATCACAGGGACCGTCTGATTGCGATAGTGTCTCGATCAAACCGAACATTACCGC
>JAUUYJ010000315.1 GCA_030588275.1 Candidatus Zixiibacteriota bacterium
GTTTTTTAGTTATTATCGGGGCGTAGCGAGTGGGGTTATTCGATGATGCGATTTGGCCAAACTGACAAACAGGAAATGGGTATATGATAGCCAATAGCGAAAGCCTTATCTCCACCGGGCGTACATTACAAATTGAAGCGGAGACGTTGCGCAAAAAGGGTGATCTGCTACAGGCCGGTATGAAAATCGCCCAATCAGCATTATGTCACCTGCAGGCGATGTGTGAATCTGAACAGGTCAAATGTGACAATGTCACCGATTATTTTCCTGCCGCATCGGAGATCGCCCGTCGTTATCGTCAGCAGAATATTAACAAGCAGTTCGGAGCGGCGATGCTGTTGCTGTGCAACGGTGAGAGCGGTGGATGCAAAAAGATCAACCTGACCGGCGATCAGATTAAGACCTATTTTAAAGATGTGCAGAAGTTGATCCATCTCTTTCGGGATCGTATCGACCGGACCGGTATCGAATAATCTTAAACGCCAGAGTTATCAGCAACCTTCATACCTTGCAATAAGTAATTGACTTAACAGTTTCCCCTCGGTAGTTTTTATTCGTGGCAAATCTTGAACTGACAACCGATATCAAATTCCTCAAAGGGGTCGGACCGCGACGAGGTGAAGCGTTGGCATCGCATGGGATCGACAGCGTCGGGAAATTATTATATTATTTTCCACGCCGATATATTGATCGCTCCGAAGCGGCCTCAATCGGATCACTCAAGGAAGGTGATTACAAAACGATCGTTGGCAAGGTGCGGACAAAGGGGCTATTGTATGGGGGGAAAAGGCGGCTGGAACTGATTCTTGGAGATGAAACGGGCGACATACAGTTGTTATGGTTCGTCGGTTGGCGTTTTCTGGAGAAGCAGTTCAAAAAGGGGGATGAACTGGCGGTGACCGGGACGGTTAAATATTTTCAGGGACTTCAGATGGTTCATCCTGAGTTTGAGTTTATCGGCGATGATTCAGCCGAGCAGATTCATACCGGTCGCATCGTACCGATATATCCCGGTACGGCAGAGCTTGGCAAGGTTGGTCTGACATCCCGTTCTTTCCGTAAATTAATTAGTCTGGCGATGTCTCAGTTGGAAACCGGCATCAACGAGTATCTCCCGGAAAAGCTGTTGGCGTCATCAAAATTTATGCCGTTGGTGGAAGCGATTCGTCAAATTCATTTTCCGGAGAATGCAGAAATCTGTGAGATGGCGCGCCAAAGGCTCGCTTTTGACGAACTTCTGTATGTTCAGTATCTGCTTCAGAGTCGTCGTCGAAAATTCAAAGCGCAGGTAAAATCTAATCCGTGCCGCCAACCTGGAAAAAAGTTCAACGATATTCTGGAAAACCTTCCTTTTAAATTAACTGCCGGACAGAAGCAAAGCTTAAAAGAAATCGTCGAAGATATGACATCAATCAAACCGATGAACCGGATGCTTCAGGGGGATGTCGGTTCAGGCAAAACGGTCGTGGCAATTTTGGCGGCAGTTTTGGCGGTCGAAAATGGTGGTCAGGCGGCGGTCATGGTGCCGACCGAAATACTGGCCGGGCAACATTTCGCCGGTTGGCGGGAAAAATTGGAAAAAGTCGGGATCAGTTCGCGCTTGTTGATTGGAAGCATCAAGGGTGCGGCCAAAAAGGAGATCGCGACGGCTCTCAAGGCGGGGCAGGTTGATATTCTCTTTGGCACCCATGCGATAATTGGTAAGTCGGTTGAGTTTGCCAATTTGAGCTTAATGATTATCGACGAGCAACATCGTTTTGGAGTTATGCAAAGAGGGCGGTTGGCGAAAAAGGGTGATCTGCCGGATCGTCTGGTGATGACCGCCACGCCGATACCGCGAACGTTGTCGATGACTCTGTACGGTGACCTCGATTTGTCAACCATTCCGGATAAACCACCGGGAAGGAAACCGGTCAAAACGGTTTGGCGGCGCGCCTCTAAAGTTGGTGATATTTATAAATATATTGACACCGAACTAAATAAGAAAAATCAGGTGTTTATCATTTATCCGTTAGTTGAAAAATCTGAAAAACTTGATTTGCAGGCGGCAGAAGATGGATACAAGGAGCTGACCGAAACGATTTTGCCGCACCGGAAAATCGGGTTGGTGCATGGCCGCATTAAAGCGGATGAACGGGATGCCATCATCAAAAAATTCCACGATCGAGAACTTGAAATTTTGGTAGCGACAACGGTGATTGAGGTTGGGATCGATATCCCCGGAGCGACAATTTTGGTCATCCAGCATGCCGAGCGGTTTGGTCTATCACAACTGCATCAGATGCGGGGGCGGGTTGGTCGCGGGGACAGACCAGGTTTGGCCATCGCCATCGCCTACGATCCGATTTCAGATACCGGGCGGCAGAGGTTGGAGTATTTTGCATCAACCAGCGATGGATTCAAAATTGCTGAGGCGGACCTCCAGTTGAGGGGGCCGGGAGAGTTTTTTGGAACGCGCCAGCATGGTTTGCCCGGTTTTCGGGTGGCCAATCCGATTACCGATCAGGATCTGTTAACCGTAGCTCGCCAGTGGGCGATTGAGATACATAATAATCGATCGGATGATTCAGATGACAAAATATCACTTCTGAATCATGCCGCGCTATTTTCTAATTTTGACCCCAGTTTTGCTGAGATTGCCTAAGTGCTTCCCAAACTTGATGATTTCGTGGTAAAATAGTATCAGATAGATACATAGAGAGTTTTTCGGGTTCCTTTTAACTTGCCTTTTGAGGCGACCCGATTTATGTTATTATGGTGAATGCTGAAGCACAAATGAGAGAAAAAAGAATCAAAAAGAATCTGGA
>JAUUYJ010000262.1 GCA_030588275.1 Candidatus Zixiibacteriota bacterium
CGTTTTCTTTGGTCGCATCATACACAAGCAGTTGCGATTAACGCCTCTTCTCCCTCATTTTGAAAAATTGCATTAAAGGAATCGTGTACGGCAGATCGGTTCGGATTTGTATAAAATCAAGGTCGATTTTACGGAAGCGTCGCTCCAACTCATTGGTCGCCTGATCCACCTCATGGGCAAACTCATTTCGGAATGCTCGGGATGCAGTGTCCAAAACAACCGTCTCACCCGTCTCGGCATCCTCAAGCTCAATCAATCCATAATCTTCAAAACTAAGTTCGCGAGGATCAGATATCTTAACAGCAATCAGATCATGCTTACGGTTGGCTATCCGAAGTGGAGTGAAAAAATCATCAGATAGAAAGTCAGAAATCAAAAACACAACCGATTTCCGCTTGGTCACTTTACTGAAATATTCAAGCGCTCCGGCAATATCGGTTTTGGTTCGCTCCGGAGTAAAAAACAGAATCTCACGCACCAGCCTGAGAACATGAGCCTTTCCCTTTTGCGGTGGAATATATTTTTCAATTACATCGGTGAAAATTATTAAGCCAACTTTGTCGTTATTTTTAATCGCCGAAAAAGCTAACAGGGCGCACAACTCCGCCGCTAATTCCTCCTTGTAACGATCAACCGTTCCAAACCGGCCGGACGAAGAGGCATCAACCAAAATAGTAACGGTCAGTTCCCGCTCTTCCTTAAACTTCTTGACGTGCGGAAAACCGGTCCGAGCCGTCACGTTCCAATCGATCAGACGGATATCATCTCCCGGTGTATATTCCCGAACTTCCTCAAACTCCATCCCCTGACCTTTAAAAGTCGAGTGGTACTCGCCGGAGAACATATCGTTGACCAGTTTGCGAGTTCGGATTTCGATCCGTCTTATCTTTTTAAATAGTTCTTTTGGTATCACGTTATTTGGCTCTTACGGCACTTCGATGGTGTCAAATATTTTAGTTACGATATCATCCTGAGTCATCTCTTCCGCTTCCGCCTCATACGAAACGAGAATACGATGGCGCAAAACATCATGCCCAATCGCTTTGACATCTTCAGGCGTAATGTATCCACGCCCTTTCAAAAAAGCATGAGCTTTGGCGGCCAGATTCAAAAATATTGTCGCTCGTGGTGAAGCACCATACGTGATAAAGTCGGAAAGTTCACCCAAGCCGTACTTTTCCGGTTCGCGAGTGGCAAAGACAATGTTCAGGATATAATCTTTGACCTTTTCATCGACATATATACTGGTCACCACCCGGCGCGCATCAAGAATATCTTTCGGATCAACAGTTGCCGACAACTCCGGCATATGCCCAACCGTCATCCGATCCATAATCATCCGTTCCTCTTCATGCGTCGGATATGTTACCTTGAGCTTGAACATAAAGCGATCAATCTGCGCTTCCGGAAGAGGGTAGGTACCCTCTTGTTCGATTGGATTCTGCGTCGCCAAAACCAGAAATGGTTCATCCAGCTTGAACGTCTCATCGCCGATTGTTACCTGGCGTTCCTGCATCGCTTCCAACAGAGCCGATTGCACCTTAGCAGGCGCCCGGTTGATTTCATCGGCCAAAATAATATTTGAAAAGATGGGGCCTTTTTTAACTGAAAAATCAGCCTTCTGCGGGTTGTAAATAACCGTTCCGATAAGATCAGCCGGCAATAAATCAGGTGTGAATTGAATCCGATGAAAATCGGCCTTGATCGATGATGCCAGCGTCTTAACCGCCAGCGTCTTGGCCAAACCGGGAACACCCTCAAGCAAAATATGACCATCGGCCAACAGGCCAACCATCAAACGCTCCAGCATGTATTTTTGGCCGACAATGACTCGGTTCATTTCGGTAGTGAGATTTTCGATAAATTTCGATTTCTCTTCCACCTCATCCTGGATTTTTTGAATGTCTAAATCCATCTATCCTCCGTTATGCTTGGTACTTATTTATTTTCCAGAAATTTCCGGACCGCATTATACATCTCCTCAATATCTCCAACCGGAGGCGTTGAGGGACTGTACTTGACCCGATTAATTTTTTCCAGCCAAACGATGTAAGACAATTTTATATTTTCATTTTCATTATCATTTTCAAGGCCACGAATTATTGCCAAAATCTCCTCCCCGGTTTTCCCGGCTACGGACAGATGCAATTCAGATTCGAGGTACCGCACCAACAGTCGGAACAACCGAGAATAAAACAGTTTCCCATCCGATACCGTTTCCCGCTTTATATTTTCCAAGTCATTAATATATTCCTGTCCTGCAGGAACTGCCCTGTCCGCCCGCTTGCTTCTTTGCTTGATAAGTATCAAAGCGACCGTCGCTCCCGACCCAACAATAACCACGACAAGTATTACCCACCATATCGCGCCGGACTCAGTTGTCTCTATCATCTTCGGTTGCGGTTTATCAATGGAAACGGCCAACCGACCGGTTTCAAGCGGGTAATCCAAACCGGTTTCCCGGTGACGAGCCACCAACTCAAGCGGCAAAACCGCCCCCGCACCATAGTTGGATGGGGACAACTTGTAAGAATAGGTCAAAACCGTCTCTTCGGTCTTGCCGTCATCTCCTATACGGGTTGAGGATGATGAGGAAGTGCTCAACAGTTCAAGTTTGTCCAATTCCGGCATCGGAAAATCGTCGAATTTATAGAGAAACTGTTCCCCTTCCCACGAGATGCTGATCGTCAAAAGAACCGTCTCATCAAAAGAAATCTGCTGTTTGTCGATCTCTGCCGATATTCCAATTCCGTAAGCATCAGTTCCGGAGCCTATCACCAAAAGAATTAGGCTAACCCAGATGATCCGTTTATACTTTCTCAAATTCATTTCAATCGGCACAACTTATCGGTTCCATTGTCGGTTTTACGCTTCACTATCCTCTTCAAAGTCAATTATACTCCAATTCAATCAAAAGGTTTAGCCAAAAATGGATCAGAATTGTTAATAATTGTTAAGGTCAAACTGTCAGTAATTTTTCCCCAAAATCAGAGCGATAATTCCCGGAATCATCTGCAATTTTACAATTGAGGAGATCATCAGGCATCTTTTTGCGTCCGGGTTAAGCCCCAGCAGAACCATTTGTACAATAAGCGGCAGAATGACAAAACCGAGCGTCATATATAAATAAACCGGCTTGAACCACCCGACCCAATAAACGACTATTGAGAAAATCATAAGTATCAGAAACAGAAAATAAGCAATAGCCAGTGGAGTCGCCTTACCGTGCTTAATCGGAGCGGTTCTGCTATTATCAATCGCATCCCCACCGATATCGGCGACATCCTTGATAATCTCACGTCCAAAATGCATCAACAGGCCAAATATCGCCGGGATCATCGGTCCCGGAAAGGTAAACAACGCCAACAGGTGATCGCCGGTGGCATCAATTGTTTCAATCCCTCCGAGTAGAAAGGTAAATCCACTCAGGAGTGAAACGGCCAGATTCCCCCAATACGGTAATCGCTTCAAAGACAAATTATACAGCGTCACAAGGATTAACCCAGCCAGGATAATAACTCTCCCCGGCCACGATAACCAGATAGTTAAAATCAAAGAAATAATAAGCAGGAAACAAGAGAGCGTCCGAGCCCGATCAATTGAAACCGCACCGGTCGGAAGCGCACGCTTGGGATGATTAATTTTGTCACTATCAACATCCCGAATATCGTTGACCAGATTACCAAAGGCACAGACAAAAAAGGCGGCCGCCAATGCGAAATGATTGAGATGTTCGGGAATAAAACCGACTGTCAAATACTGCCCAACCGCTACCGCCAACATCGCGATCAAACAGTTATGAGCCCGTAGTAATTTGAAATAGATCAAAAACTGACGCATCGTTTATGTTAGATTGATAAGGCGGTTGGAGCAACTTAAAACAGAGCGGTCAA
>JAUUYJ010000305.1 GCA_030588275.1 Candidatus Zixiibacteriota bacterium
CGAACGCTCATACATAATTATAACAATTTCGGCTGAAATTGTCAACTGCTTTTTGGACATTGAGATATGAGGCCAATTCCGTCCGACGCTCACTCTTCGCTGTACTTAATGATACGATTTGGGGAGGATAATTGAAAGGTTTATAATGGCTCTGAATATTAATCTTGCCTGTCCCGATTAGCGACAATTGGCGCACGGTTCTTTGCCCGAACGAAAAACAAAATTGACCAGATAGACAGCATCACCAACATCGCCTATTGTATCACAGTTAACATCTCCCGCTTCAAGCGGATTGGGTGGCGGGCCACCCTTGAAGATATAATTTATCATATAGACAGCATCACCGACATTGACCGAGAGATCCTGATTGGCATCGCCACAGGCAAAATAACTCAAGTCAAAATAGAGGTCAGTCTTATACAAGTGCCAGTATTTTACTTCTGAACTTCCGATATTCCCCAACTTCGGAACATACAACCGCAAAATATCCTGCCGTTCCTGGTCCAGCCAGTAACCGGTCGGTCGGTAAAACTGTGAATCGGCCGTATTGCCAGATTCCCACCTAAGAATAGGCTCATCCGCCATATACCAAGTCAGACCATCATCAAAGCTCTGACCCAACCAGATATAATTATTCTCGCTCGTCCCTTTTTTCCGAGCGGCGGCAACCATCAAAAGCTCAAATTCCCCTCGTGGAATTATATCAAAATGCCACACCGCAGCGGTATCTCCGGTTGACTGGGAAATTGGATACGGAATAATCACCGTATCCTTGATCGGCCAGAGTGATTCAATATTCTGAGTTGAGCGAAGCAGGTAGGTGGTATCCCCCGATTTCATTGAATTCGTCAACATCGAGTAGGTACCGGAACTACTCATCCATACTGCCGGAGAAAGGCGGGCTCCCCCTCCCTCCGAGATGTTATATGCACCGGGAACAATTTTGGTCAGATCGCCCCAATTCATCCCTCCATCGGTCGATTTGCTGGCCCAAATCGTCGTTATCGATTTGGCAATTATTGTCTCTCCGCAAGAATCGGCATCACAAGTTGGGATATACTTGGCGTTGATGACATACCACAGGTTGCCATCTTTATCAAAAAACAGTTCGACATCAGCCAGATGATTGACACCCACCCCCTGCCCCGAACTGTACTCAGCCAGAGCTGTCGAAGCATCACCGGTATCGGACGGGATGGTATCATTGGCTGTTGCAAACCAATACATCCGGTCGAGATCAAATTCTTCAAGATAATGTAGTGGAGCCTGGACCGTATCGCCCGGATTAACCCCTACCTGAAAACTCCAGCTGGAACCATCCCCGCCAGCCACCAAGTTGGGAACTTCTGACCGCTCAACATTACACCAGTTTGGGAAAGGAGTGTTATACGGCGTAAAGGCGAGCCACAACTTATGTGGTTCAATCCATGTCTTTTCACCAGCAAGATTATAAACACTATCGGTCAGATGAGGCCAACCGGCTGGAGCATAAACGACCGAAGGGTGGATGGCTATAGCACTATCGGAATAAAAATCGATACTATCCTGGGGGCAGTCTTCCGGGTCAGCCTCCATCCGGTAAGGAATCTGAGTTAATGCCGTATCCATAACTACTACGGCGATATCAAGATTCAGAGTCGATCTGATCTCACCCGGTGACGCGGCAAAAGAGCTGTTTGCTCCCCAACCAACCAGCAGGAATAGAGATAAAATCCCTGATAGCAGGGAAACCCTGACCCAATTAAGTCGGAAATTTGTAATTTTATTCGGCATAATCAATAACTTAATTCCATTGAAAGTAGCCATCCGGAGTACGCTCAAAAGATAACAGAATTGCCAATTCTGTCAATTCATTTGTTCGATTGTAACTCTCTAATTTTGAACAATTTATGGATAAGTAGCCATCGTTATCGATTCGTTTTCAAATAGCGATCAATTCTACCCGATCATTCATTGACGAATGTAATTGGTACGAATCAAACTGGGGAATGAAATGGTTATTCTAATGAAAAATTGATGTCTGGGTGATAGTCGTCTCTGACCAGCCAAAATTAAAATTGTGGCGCTCCGAATCCTCTCCCACCTCATCAAACTCGGCCATTGGCCTCCCGTCACCAAGCTCCCCGTGAGAACGCAGACAAAAGTCCTCTACCACATTTGCATCTTTTATTGATACTACCCGAAATACAAAAACCATGAGACAATTTAAGAGAATTATCTACACTCAAATAACATACCGGTTTGGGTCCTCAGACATATTCCACCGGTAGAATAGATTTATGCAAAAAAAAGGGACAAGCAATTGCGCTTGTCCCTTAATACAGATACAAATTGATCCGCCTACTTCATCAAAATCATCTTTCTTGTTTCAACAACATCATTCGCTTGTAACCGGTAAAAATAGATACCGCTGGCTTGCCGGGAGGCATCCCAGGTAGCAGAGTGATCCCCTGCTTCCATAACTCTATCCAGTAATGTTTCCACTCTTTGACCGAGCAAATTGAATATATCGATCCGTACATTAGTCGCCGTCGATAAAGTGAAACTGATTTGAGTCGATGGATTGAACGGGTTGGGATGATTGCCATGCAAAGTTAATCTGACCGGATCGATATCAGGCAACTGCTGGGCTGATCCGGTAGAAGAATCTTTGGTCATAAAGAGAACACAATCGTATCCTTCAATCTCGGTGCTGTCAGCCAATTGAGCGGTCAGTCTCAGACGCAGTTCGGTCCGCAAGGTTTTACCTCGGTTGGACGCAGAATCAGAAGCGCTATAATTTAAGATCGCATCGATGATCGACTGGCGATCAAACTTGAGGGTCAGGTCGTCAAACCTATCACCCTCTTCTTCGGTGCAAGCACAATCATCTTCCGATTTATCAACCGGTGTCGCGACATCTTCAAAACTCCACCTGATTGGACTGACACCTTCGAGGCTGATTGTCTCGATATTTATATCGGTCACATCAAAATCGGCCGTGCCTATAATTGCCACCGGAAGAACCGATTTACCATTGCCAGGTTTATTTTTGGCATTGAGAGGATTGGGGC
>JAUUYJ010000062.1 GCA_030588275.1 Candidatus Zixiibacteriota bacterium
AATTATCCGACTAACCCATTTAGTACAAATTAGAATTGTTGTGTTGTATGTGCGATGGACAAATAAATATTGTAGTGATGTACGGCCCCCCTCTCCTTATTTTTCTATTTTGGGTAACCAGCCAAACTGATCTAAATCAATTCGGTCGTACAGGTCGAACTTGACCCCCTCTTTTTCCAGCATCGCTTTCTGAATCTCATACCCCTGTGATGGGAGAAGCGAAATCTTTCCCTGCTTATTTATTACCCGATGCCAGGGGAGTTTTTCCTTGTTCGATGAACTGTGAAGTGTCCGAACCACCTGGCGCGCTCCACGCGGCGATCCGGCCAGAGCGGCTACCTGTCCGTAAAAAGCGACTTTCCCTTTGGGGATTTTTCTGATGATTGCAATGACCCGATTATGAAATGACTCGTCATTTTTTGTTTTTGTTTTCATACTGTCATGCTCTATTTAAGCAGGATGTTATCAATCAGGCGAACCTTCCCAAACTTGACCGCCAATGATGCGACCGTTTTACCTCTGATGTTTCGAACCGTCTCAAGCGAATCCATGTCGGTCAAGGTGATGTAATCGATCAAACCAGATGGTGCCGACTTGGTAATGATCTTCTTCATCTCCCGCTTAATCTCACTCGCACTCATTTCACCAGCACGAACCATCTTACGGCCAAACCGGAGAGCTTTGATCAACGCAGTTGCTTCGCTCCGATGCGCACCGCTTAAATATTTGTTACGAGAGGACATCGCCAAGCCATCAGGCTCCCGAACGGTCGGGGCGATGATAAATTTAATCGGCCAGTTCAGATCGGATGTCATCCGTTTCAGGACCATTGCCTGCTGGTAATCTTTCATCCCAAAAATCGCATAATCGGGCCGGACGATATTGTAAAGCTTACTGACAATCGTCGTTACTCCACGAAAATGATTGGGGCGGGAAGCACCCTCAAGCAGACCGGTTAGCTTATCGACGACGACCCAGCTCTGGAAATTATCAGGATAAATCTCATCCGCACGCGGCATAAAGACAATCTGGCCACCGACCGAACCGATTTTTCTTATATCATTTTTGGTATCGCGAGGATACCGATCAAAATCTTCGTGTGGTGCAAACTGAGTCGGATTGACAAAAATCGTCGTCACGACCAGATCCGCTTTCACTTTGGCTTTTTTTATAAGCGATAGATGGCCATCATGCAGAAAGCCCATCGTCGGCACGATGGCGATTGTCTTGCCCGAAGCAATTATTTGCCGCGATAGTTTTTGCTGAGATTTTATACTGCGAATAACGGTCGGTTTCATTACTCCAGAAATGACTCCTCGTCCGAAGGGTAATCACCCGAACGAACGTCGGCTGAAAACTGCTCGGCCGCCTTTTTGATCTGACCGGCAATGTCGGCATAGCGCCGTACAAATCTTGGCTTAAATTTGTCGTACATCCCGGTAATGTCGTTGACCACCAAAACCTGTCCGTCGCATCCAGCTCCCGATCCGATACCGATGGTTGCCATCTTAACCTTTTGGCTGATCTCGCTGGCGACCGGTGCTGTGATAAGTTCCAGGACGCAGGAAAAACATCCGGCTTCATCCAATGCCTGGGCCGATTCGATCAGGTAGTTGCGTTGCTTCTCGGTTCGTCCCTGGACCTTGTGCCCGCCAAAACGATTAATAGCCTGTGGGGTCAACCCGATATGCCCCATCACCGGTATGCCCAACTCAATCAGGCGTGTGACAGTCGGTGCCATCTCAATCCCACCCTCAAGCTTGACCGCTTCCGCTCCGGCATCTTTCAAAAATTTACCGGCATTGGTAACGGCGGTAGCGATTGATGGTTGATACGACATAAACGGCATGTCGGCAATCACTAACGATTTTTCGGTCGCGTCCGAGACGGCGCGGGTATGAAAAAGCATCCGCTCCATCCCGGCTGATAGTGTGTTATCTTTTCCGTACAAAACCATATTGAGCGAATCACCCACCAACAGAGAATCGACGCCAGCCTCTTCCAAAATCCGGGCGGTGTAGTAATCGTAAGCGGTCAAAACGACAATTTTCTCACCCTTTTGTTTTTTCTTCAAAAAAGATCGTGCCGTAAATTTTTTAGTTTTGGATGTTACCGACATAAGACTCTCGTTAGAAGGCCGCCCCGTCAATATTTCCCGCCGGGGAATAATAAACGGTATGCGGCTGTGGTTTTTTGATCTGATCGATCAGGTCGCTTAAGTGCTTTTCATGTTTCACAAAATCAATATCATCCGTTTTGACCACCAACAGGGGGGTCTCGGAGTAATGAAAGAAGAAGGAATTGTACGCTTCGTTTAACTGTTCGATATAATCGGGATCAATCCCTTTTTCAATCGCTTTGTTTCGGTGGCGTATCCGTTTCATAATAACCGGGGTCGAGGCTTGCAGATATACAACCAAGTCGGGCCGGGCGATAGTCTGTTTCAAAACCGAGGCGGTTTTTTGATATAAGCTAAACTCCCGCTCCGACAGATTCACCTGGGCAAAAAGGGCATCCTTGTCAAAAATATAATCGGTAACAATCTGTTCGATAAACAGGTCTCGCTCCAAAAGGGTTTGAAGCTGGTTGTACCGCGATAGTAAAAAGAAAATCTGCGCTGGAAAGGCGAACCGTTTCCGATTCTTATAGAAATCGGTCAGAAAGGGGTTGTCGGATGCATCTTCAAGCATCAGTTCGGCTCTCAGGCGATTGGCCAGCAAGCGGGCCAGGCTGGTTTTGCCGACACCGATGACTCCCTCGACCGCAATATATCGGGGAGCATCCTTAGCCATCAAACGTTGCCTCAAAGGGGGTTACATCCTGATCTTTTAAGCCTTGAATAATTTTGTCGAAACGATCCCCCCCTTCCGGGTTGGTGGCGTCCGGTTCGATATCCAAAAGGGGAATCAAAACAAAGGCTCTCTGGTGCATGCGGGGATGAGGAATCTGGAGTCGTTCGTTTTTGAAACTGCGGTCTCCGAAGAGGAGGATATCAATATCGATAACCCGGTCGGCACTCAGTCCCTTTCCCAATCCTTTTCCGATTCTCCCTTGAGTTTTTTCAATCCGCTCGACCTGTTCCAACAGTTGATCCGGTTTGAGAGAGCAGTCGATTTTGACGATCATATTTAAAAAATCGTTACAGTCTGGCTGACAATCAATCGGCTTTGAATTATAGAGTGGGGAACTTTCCAGTACCGATATTCCAACGACATTATCCAGCCGTAAGGTTGCTTGTTTCAAATGCTTGGTGCGATTGCCCAAGTTTGATCCGAGTGACAAGAATACTGTTTCAGCCATTTTGGCTTCCTTTATCCGATTCTGACGTACCGATCATCTTATCAGAATCAGGTTGACGACGGGTCACTTCGATCTCAATATGGTCGATATTTCCATTTATCGGAGGCATCAGCTTCCTGACGCGCAGACAGACTTCAATGACCAAAAATTTATCCAATATCTCAGTTGCAATCGAAACCGCCAGTCGTTCCAAAAGTGAAAAAGAGCGATTCTGAACAATCTCGGCAATCAACTCGTAAACGGCCGAATAATCAATCGTATCCTGTAAATGGTCTGACTGACCCGGTTGCGAAAGGTCAACACCCAGTTCGCAATCAACCTCAAACCGCCGACCGGTCTCCTTTTCCGCCGCAGTAACGCCATGATAACCATAAAAGGTCATGTTTTCAAGACGAATCCTATCCATCGGTTGAGTTCCTTTCGATTGACGTAACAAAAAACTTACCAGCAATCTCAAGCCCCTTCTGATAAACCTCTTTCTCTCCGGTTAATGAAAAGCGAATATACCCCTCCCCATTTTCCCCGAAGGCGATACCGGGTACTGCCTGAATACCGGTCCGCAGATAGAGCTTTCGGCAAAATCGTCGAGATTGTTTCCGTCCCGGAAGGCGCACCCAATAAAACGGTCCGGGTCGATTGACTGCCGGCTCAAGGCGCAATTTGGTGCAGATGGCATCGACTATCTCCCGGTTTTGCCGAAAGCGAGTCTTTAAATTGTCGATCCGTTCTGGCTCCATTTCAAAGGCTGACATCGCCAAGCGTGCCTGGGATCGGTTGATTCCCATACCGAAAACGCGAGCCGTTTGGCGCAGAGCGCTGATCATCGTCGGTTGTCCAATGGCAAAAGAGAAGGAGGGCAAGGCCATCCCCAAATTATAAGCAAACGAATATATCTCAAGGGAGACTTTCCGTCCGCCGGGGATACCAAAGAGGGATACCGGGTGAGCTTCATCGCTAAATCGTTCAAAAGCCTGATCCAAAATCAGGATCAGATTATTTTTCCCGGCCATAATCAGAATTTCAGAAAGCTCATCCCGACTAAGCGCCGTTCCGGTTGGGTTATGCGGGCTATTAATAAATAATGCCTTAGCTAGTCGGGCTTGGTTACCGGATAAAATATCGAGTGTCGGTTTGAACCGATTCCGCTCGTTCAAATGGTATGGTAACGTTTCGGCTGAGGCGATGGAAGCGGCGGCTCGGTAATGCCAAATTCCGGGGTCGGGTATCAGGGCAATATCCCCCGGATTAAAATAGGTCAGGGCAAAGAGATTCAGGACCCGTCTGATACCACCATTGAAAAAGATCTCTTTGGCAGGTTTGATCCGGGCACCAAACCGATTCTGGTACCATTCGGCCACTTTTTCGGCAAGTTCAGCCAACTCTTCCGGCGTCGCCTCGGCTATCTGATCGACCGCTCCGGAATCTTCCGGGACGGGCCATTTGAATCGGGCCAGATCAAGAATTTCGTGGCGAATTATTTTATGGCGCGGCTTTTTGGGCAAGAACTCATCTATAACAGGCGGGATGTGGTAGAGCCGATCTGCCTTTTCCAAAACAACTTTTCTTATCATGATTTTTCCTTACAACCCAGACTCATATCATTAACCTATTATATGACGCAATTCTGCCAACCGTTCAATCTCTTTTTGATCGAGAGAATCAACCGTTCCAATCTGCTTCGCCAGCCAGATTATTCGGGCCAACTGCTCTACCGTTTCCAGACGATTAAATGCCTGATTGATATCTTTGCCAACCGTTACCAGCCCATGATTTTTTAGCAAAAAGGCGTTATGATCGGCTGAATATTTATGTAATTCATCCGCCACCGCATCGGTCCCAGGGGGAGAGTAAGAGGTCATGGCGACCGGGCCGACAAACAGTTCAATCTCTGGTAATACCGGTTCGTTGAGGGATTGATTGGTCACGGCAAAACTGGTTGCATACGGCGGGTGGGCATGTACGCAGGCAGAAATATCGGAGCGATCCTGATACAACCTGATATGCATCCCCATTTCGGAAGAGGGTTGATTAGCGCCGGAAATTTTTTTTCCGTCATAGTCGATTACGACCAAATCTTCAACCGTCATCTCACCTTTGCGATAACCGGCCGGGGTGATAAGGATGCGATCATCATCCAATCGAACCGAAATATTACCATCAGTCCCGGCAATGAACTGCCTGTTGTACATCATTTTTCCAATCCGAACGATGGCATCGGCACTTACGACTGAATCTGTCATTATGAAATCCCTTTCCAACCAAAAAAAATACCAGATTTTCTCTGGCAAGTCAAGCAACGGGACAGCCTTATTGGGTTGGCGGGGGATCGCTTTATCTTCAGCCTATTGTTCTCGAATGTCATTCAAAATTTATCAGGAGTTGGGTCAGCCGAAGGACTCTGTTATCAGAAAGTGATAAGCCTTTTCATATCGCATGAGAAAACTATAGATGAAAATTAGGCAATATATTTATTAAAGAGAACAAATTGGGTTGACTATTTGGCCGATTACATTATTTTTAAATAATACCATTTGATAAAAATAAAATAAATAGCCACACCCAGGGCATGGATAATCATCTTATACAGGCTATCTGATAAATATTTGATAAGGAGTAATTATGAACCAGGGGTTAAGGGTTACCACTTCGCTTGCGATATTAATTTTACTTTTAGTGACATCCTCATTTGCCTTTGAACCGGTTTTTGATTCACGGCTTAACTATGCGGCAGGTGTGGATTATTTGGCAGGAGATTTTGTCCTTACATCTGCAATCGCTGACATCAATGACGACGGGATTCCCGATCTGATTGTAACTCATGTCAGTGGCGGTCGTGTTGCGATTTTTATCGGAAACGGGAATGGAACCTTTGAGAGAACCGACACCAGTCCGTATGTCGGTAGCCAGACTTATAATATCATAGTCGGAGATGTTACCAACGATGGCTTGAATGATATTATCACGGTCAGTACTTATAACCTGAATAAAGTCCTGACGGTCATAACCGGAAACGGTGATGGCACCTTTTCGACCGCCAGCGATATCAATCCCCTCCTGCCCTGGATGACTCCGATTAGTTTTCAGGGCGCTTTTGACCTTCTTGACGCTAACAATGACAACTTCAATGATGTCATCTACAATAAGGGTGCCAACTGCTTTGTTCTGTACAGCAATGGCGATGGCACTTTCAACACTGTCCCGGACACCCTTATGAGTGGGCTGGTTGGATTCTACAAATCAGCCGATATCAACCATGACCAGTTCTCCGACATTATTGCGCTTGGTATGGAATACGATGATGCCTGGGGAGATTCGGTCATGTATGGCTATATCAACAATGGTGATGGGACATTCCAACCACCGGTCAGAACTAATATCTCCGTGATCCACTCTGTCGGCACCTGGGATGCTCTGATCGGTTTGCCGGTTGCCGATTTTAACGGTGATGGAGAGGTTGATATTGCCTTTATGGGGTCCGACAAAATTTTCCGTAGTTATCTTGGTGATGGGGCGGGTGGCTTCGCTGTCCAACCCGGAACCGAGAATACGATTATTTCCCCATACTGGGGTGCCGGCGATATGGATGGTGATGGATATATCGATATGGTTGGCCTCGGACAGTACCATCTTGGAATATTTAAAAATAATGGTGATGGGACATTTCAACCGGCTGTTACTTCGGTCGATTGGTTTTTTGAAAAAGGGTTCATCACCGGTGATCTAAATGGTGATGGTGCCGACGATCTGGTTGGGCAGGATTTCCCGTCTAATTTTATTGGAGTAACATTAAATCATGGGGATGGTACATTCCCGCTATCATCCAATCTGGTGATGGATAGCCGCTTGGTGCAGTCGATCAGCGGTGACTTCAATAATGACCAACATATTGATATCCTGTCATTGACTGAGATATCATCAAGTACGGTTCTCAGTACTCGTTTAGGTGATGGAGTCGGAAATTTTGATACTCCAATCCTTCATGGATCGGCCCTTAATAATAGGGCCACAACTTTGTATTCTGCTGACTTCAATAATAATGACACCCTCGATCTTGTTATCGGGAGCTGGCTTTTCAATTCCTTCTCCGGTAATGGGGATGGAACATTCACAGCCAACGACACCGTTCATACTTACGATGGCATCTCCCCCTATCCCGCATATATAACCGGTGCATTGGTTAATGCCGATCTCTATATCGACCTTCTTTTTGCCCACAAGCGGTTTATCGCCCTCAAACTAAACAATGGTGATGGGACCTTTGGGGTCGAAACGCACGTAACCGTCCCGAATTTTGATTCGCTGAAAACGGTAAAAACCGGCGATGTTGATAACGATGGGGATATTGACTGGATCGTTCCGGCTTATAATGTTATTGCGGGAGATTCGATTGGTCGTGTCCATATTTATCGCAATGACGGTCAGGGCGGCTTCAGCTGGGACCCGGCTATCAATACCGCCGGGCAGGCGCGGGATGTGGCTGTGCTTGATCTCAACAATGATGGTTGGCTCGATCTGGCCGTAACCGGTTTTTCAGACTTAATTTCCGAAGAAGGAACTCTGACACTATATCTGAATAATGGTGACGGAACCTACAATGATTATGATCCGTCTGACCCAATCTATAAAATCGCCCATATGGCCAAGTTTCTCAAAACGGCCGATCTGGACGATGATGGGGATGATGATATTATCGCCAACGAATACTTTGCGTCGTTATTGATTAACGGAGGTGATGGCACAATCTCTTCGGTTCAAAATATCCGACCGGGCGTTAGAACCGGCGTGGCTTTGACAGCTGACTTTAACGAAGATGGCCTGATCGACATAGGCTCTGGTGCGACCGAGTCGGTACCTCCCTTTCTGTCACTTCTGTTTAATACTGGTAATGCCTCGCATACTTGCGACGACCCGGATGATTATGATGTTGACGGGGTCGGGAACATCTGCGACAACTGCCCTCTAACCCCCAACTTTGGTCAGGCCGACAGCGACGGAGATGGCGTTGGTGATGCCTGCCAGTTCAACGGTAACACTCCAACCGGAGATAACATCACAGTCCAGTTAGGACCAAACGTGACGGTTACCTTTGAGCATGTCACCACCGGTGGTGAGACCGGAGCCGATTTCACCGATATAGGACCACTCTCAACCGAATCGTTTAACGTCATACCGCTTGACCTTCCGGGTCATTATGATATCTCAACCTCTGCTACTTATACCGGTAAGATCACCGTCTGTATCACCTATGATGATGCTAATCTAACAGTCGATGAAGAAGCGGCTCTGGAGATGGGTCATTATCGAAACGGTCGTTGGCGGGGTGTGACGATCTCACTTGATATCGATGCCAACATTATCTGTGGCGAAACGTACGCCCTGTCACCGTTTGCTGTCGGTGTCGCGGATGGCCTGAGTGATGCCTCTGGCGAAGGAAATATTCTCCCGCTCAAGTTCAAGTTAGGTCAGAATTTTCCCAATCCGTTTAATCCGAGCACAAAGATCAGCTACGATCTTCCGCAGAAGTCTGATGTTGAGATTGCGGTTTATAACATCATCGGCCAGAAGGTTCGGGTTCTGGTCAACCGATCGCAACCGGCTGGTCAGTATGAAGTCATTTGGGATGGTCTTGACGAGCAGGGTCAAATGGTCGCGACCGGAGTTTACCTGTACCAGATCAAAGCAGGCAACCTGACTCAAACCAAGAAGATGGTCCTGATGAAGTAGTTTTTGACCTCAAAATAGCTGGATCAAACAAAGCCGGAGATCACTCTCCGGCTTTTTCTTGTAATAATCCCGTAGTATAAAAATTTAGTCAACTTAATCGGCCATGATGGACAAACAGTTTAATCGACAGAGCTATTGTTCAAAAGTATGTCATTTATCACCCATAATACTGGGTTGACAATTTTCGGATTTGGGCTATGTTATATGATACAGGATAGAGAAAATCGCATATTATAGAAGATGCCGGGGGGCGCGGGGGCTGGCGGTAAATGCTGAAAACAACAGATATTTGCTATATTTAGATGGGAGTTTAATCGAAAATGAAAAAAATGATAATGATGCTGGGTGTAGCTTTACTTATGGCAACTTCCACCCTCACCTTTGGTCAGATGTTCGATGCCCCGATGCTTTATTACAGCCTCCCCTTTTCCAAAGATATAGCTGTCGGTGATTTTAATGACGATGGTTTACTTGATATTGCTCATGGCCAGTATTTTACAAAAATGATCATGTTTCATATCGGAAATGGTGACGGTACTTTTGAGTCGCTATATCCATTTGCTATTGAAAATCATAATGCAGTTGACTATCTCTCGGCTGGAGATATTAACAACGACGGACTGGACGATCTGGTCAGTCTATCGCCGAATTATACATCCTATGTTCGTATATGGCTTTCCGATGAAGGGAGTAGTGCAGTTCCGAATTTGTCGGAAATACCAATCATGATCAATGTTGGATCATGGATGCACGGGTTGGAACTAATTGATGAAGATAACGACGGCGACCTTGATCTCATCCTTGGAGGGGATTATAATGGCATGGTCGCAATGTATAATAATGGTGATGATACTTTCACCGATCCGGTCGTTTTCGGTGGCGGAGCGGTTTCGGACATCGTCAGTGCCGATTTAAATCATGATAATTTTCCGGATTTTATCTCCTATTTCTCAAAGTCACTAATCTACCTCAGCGATGGGGCCGGGGGGTACAGCACTCCAGACACAATAACTATTACTGAAAGAATGCGCGGCCCATTCAGCTTGTTTGATCTTACCGGTGATGGCGAATTGGATTTAGTTTCTCTCGGGGCAGATTCCACCTATACCAATTTTTGGGTTGAAATTGCGGTAAATCTTGGAGACGGCCAATTTGCCGATGGTGTGAAATACGACATCCTTCCTCCGGACCAAGCAGGTTTTTCGGTTGGTGATTTTTATGGCGATGGTTACAATGATATAATTTCTGTGAACGTTATCGACTACACTTTTTCGGTTATTAATAATACTGGGAATCTGACTTTTGAGCCAGCGGTAGAATATCCTGCTGATCACCGACCGGGACGGACAATCGCTTACGATTTTAACAATGATGGTTTCGATGATTTGTTAAGCACTGGCTGGACAGCCTTGGGGGTTTATCTCAATCACGGGGACGGGACATTTCCTCCGGCAGCTCAGTCTATTGATATGACCTGGGCTACCAGAATGATGGAAGCATATTCTTACGATTTTAACTCCGACAGTTATCCCGATTTAGTCATTGTAGCTCAAACTGGGGTTGGTGGTCCCTTCATAGCCCGGATTTACTATAATGACGGATCTGGACAATTTGGGTCAGATTTCGATCAAATTAGCGTTCCTTATCTTGATTACTACAAGTCCACTATTTCGGACTATCTTGTTTGCGGTGATTTTATCGGCGACAGCTCTACTGATTTAGTTTTTTGCGGCAGGGATGGTTATAGAGTTTACACCGGTCCAATAGAGGGTGGGAGTTTCTTAACTGTTGAAGA
>JAUUYJ010000027.1 GCA_030588275.1 Candidatus Zixiibacteriota bacterium
AGACTGACAACAGATTTTAATTTCACGCCCATAGAGTTATCAATTGATGCTATCGAGACTTTAAGAGAAAACACTAAACATGCCTATGAAATGCTTGGATTTCTTATAAGCTATTTTATTGCCAGCAACGATTATAGAAAAAGACAATTTACCATGAAACTGGTCCTCGCGACAAATAACAAAGACAAAATCCGGGAGATGAAAAACCTGCTCGGTAACCTCGGAATCGAGATTCTAACCTCCGCCGATTTTGATAACTTCCCCGATATCGAAGAGACTGGCGATACGCTCAAGGCCAACGCGATCCTGAAGGCAGAGGGGATTTTCAAAGCGACCGGCCTACCCTCGTTAGCGGACGATACCGGTCTGGAAGTCGATTATCTCAATGGCCGCCCCGGAGTTTTCTCCGCCCGCTATGCCGGTGAAGATTGCACATACGACGACAACAACAGCAAGATGTTGGCAGAGCTGGCTAACGTCCCGCGAGACCAACGAACCGCCCGATTCAGAACCGTCATCGCTCTCTGCACCGGTGAGAGTGAGGGTGATGGTGAGACTGTAACAGTCGAAGGGCAGGTTGACGGGTTTATCTCAGAGGAAAAGAGTAAACAGTCCGGCGGTTTTGGTTATGATCCGATTTTTTTCTATCCCCCGGCTGGCAAAACTTTCGCCCAAATGAGCCTGGATGAGAAGAACGAAATTTCTCATCGTGGATTAGCGTTGAAAAAGGCGAGAATTTTACTTCAGAATATAATCACCAGCGGTAACAACCGTTCTTGACAATTCCAGTTTGAGACTATAGATTCAAGTCCGATTCGGGGTGTGGCGCAGTCTGGTTAGCGTGCTTGCTTTGGGAGCAAGATGTCGGAGGTTCGAATCCTCTCACCCCGATAAGATAATCTGCGAAGCGAAGCCCCATCGGGGCGAAGCGAGATTAGAGTATCTTATCCCCAAGCTTTTGCGAGGGGGTTGATAATGTCGTCAGCTCCCCCCCGCGTTATAATGGGGGATGCAAGAATCCTCTCACACCTATTTATAAAACCGCCCCTATCTCATAGCACTAACAACGGCTCTCCGAGAGCACAGGATAGTTTTGACCATTAGATTTGTTTTGTCGGATGGTATCTGATGTCAATCAGTAGTGAAGTGACATTGAGAATGGCACAGGACATACACCCTGTTGTAACCAAATTGCGATCGCTTATCGACAAACAAAACAGAGTTCTTCATATACAATGTTAGAGATTATCTTAGATTCACCTGACATATTCATTATCTGCCAATTCGATAAGGCCTATCTCTGTCTTCACTCTCATTCTGTCAAAAACGATACTCTTGCCATCCTGTGATATGTCGAACGTTCTCATAGTAGGTCCCTTGTCCAATTTGGTAAGCTGGCGAGCTTCTAAGGTGGATAGATCAAGCAGCCAGAAGTCCATACCGGAGAACCAACCATGCATATAAACCAAACCACTACCATCCGGAAGAAAACGAAACCGTTCACCTCGAGCATATACTTTTGTCTCCGGCAATTCTACTTCTGTGCCGTCAGGTCGTATAGCCAGAAGAGTAGAAAATCCGCTGACCTGCGTCCCGGCATAGACTATGAGATCACCCTTTGGAGACCAAACTGGATCAAGCCCAAGTCCCTCAACAATTAAATTGTGATGGCCATCATCAATGGAAATTTTGAATAATCCCCCGCCATGGGCATCGTATCCACTTGAAACAATCCATTTTCCGTCAGGAGAGAAAGAACACGATCCGCGTACGTCCACTGAATCTGACAACAAACGAAGGTTACTGCCATCGGAGTTTATTAAGTGAAGATGTAGTTTTCCATCACGCATCAGCGCTATCGCTATTGACTTCCCGTCGGGAGAGATTGCCGGAACTTCAGTCAGAGCTGCTTTGGCTCCATCCCATATCTCCTTGACTTGTCCGTTTTCATACTTCCAGAGACCGTCACCCGCGACCGTCGAAGACAAGAAGTAGATCGATTTGCCACTAAATCGGGGAGCTTGGGCCCATTGCACAGATAAAGCAATCTGGATAACATTTGATTCAGTAGCGACAGCATCAAGAATCGGAACACTCCAAATATCCAGCAAGTTAGCCTCCGACTTAATTCTTGACGCTACCAGACGACGACCGTTTTGACTGGCCGACAGAGAGTTGTATTTCTCAAACCCGATACTGACTTTTCTAGTGACTTTTGTCTCCGTGTCTACAGCCCAAATCCATGGTCCTTCACCATCCTCATCCCTCGCTATGAACAGGACAACTCGTTCACTGATGGGGGTCGGATAGACCACGTCTACCTGGTCTTCCGTCAGCTGTTCAAGGTTACTGCCATCTGGCCTCACTCGCCACAGGTCAGTATCAAAAACATGCTCACTCCCACGGTTCATATAAATCCACTTCCCTTCGGGAGACCACCTCTGATAATGTTGGTGCATGTTCGCTTCTAAACTATCTGAATCAATAATCACTCGGCTGTTTGTTCCATCGGCATCAGCTACGAAAACCGGATCATCCTCACTGTCGGTGAAGTATACCACACGACTGCCATCCGGCGACCAAAAGGCCATGATTATGCTGTCTCTAAGTATTTTCCTTGCAGGACCATCAAACAAGGGCATCGCTTGAATCGGTTGTCTCCGTGACGTAGAAAAACTGATTATTTCTGAACTGTTGGCAGAGAAGCCGACATCCTGAAGCCCGCGACGCATATCTCCAAATTGACCTCGTGTCCGATTGTAAACATTTCCTGTTTCCACTTGAGAAACCCATATATCAAATTCGCCATCGTGGTCGGATACAAAAGCGACTAACTTTCCATCTGGAGAAATCGTTGCGTCTTTATAGCCTTCAATATCTGTCAGTTTTCGAAATGTCGCGTCGGCCAGCGGGTTTTCAAATGTCTGCTCAATTTGGGGATTCGATATCGGATTAAATAACAAATAGAGAATAACCAAACTCAAGACGGCAATAACAGGAATCAATAACGCGGAAGGTTTTTTCTGCGTATTCGCACCGATCTTGTTTTTGCGCACGTTCTTCAAGTCAACGGCAAGGTCATCAACATGCTGATAGCGATTGGACGGATCTTTCTCCAAACACTTGCATATGATTCGTTCTAAATCCAGAGGGACACCAGTGCGCAATTCGCTGATCAGTTCGGCATCTTCAGTTAGTATCTGATGTGTTATTGCCTGGTCGCGTTCGCCTGTGAACGGAAGCCTTCCAGTTGCCATTTCGTAAAGGATAACGCCTAACGCCCAGATGTCGGAACGATAGTCAACTACGCCAGCCCGAACTTGCTCTGGTGACATATATGCAACAGTACCCATCACGACACCGGTCTTGGTGAGGCGGGAATTATCCATCAGTCTGGCTAGGCCAAAATCGGTTATTTTGACTTGTCCTTTGCCATTGATCATTATGTTGGCAGTTTTGATATCACGGTGAATAATCTTTTTATCGTGCGCCTCTTCAAGCCCCTTTGCGATTTCAATTCCAATTCTGATCAGGACATCAATTTTCATTGGTCCAGATTTTGTCTTTTGTCGCAGACTCTCACCCTCGACAAACGCCATGGCTATGAAGGTGTGGTTGTTGGCTTCATCAATCTCATAAACAGGGCAGATATTGGGGTGGTCAAGTGCCGCGGCCGCACAAGCTTCGTTTTTGAACCGTGCATTTATATCCGGATCATCAGAGAATTGTGAAGGCAGGAATTTCAAGGCAACCTTTCGTCCAAGATTTGTATCCTTTGCCAGATAGACCTCACCCATGCCACCAGCGCCGATTTTTTCGGCTATCCGATAGTGCGAAACCATTGTGCCTTTGGTCAGCACAATGTGGGTGCGGGTGTTGTCGTCGTGTGACTCATCTGTCGCCATGAGTAAGAACCCTCTTCAGAATGCTTTCTTATTGTCTAATAATGAGACAATTCCTCTTCTTTGCAACCAAAACTATGTCGGTTGAGACCAGGACTCAATGGTGGTCATGAACAAAACATGAATTCAGCATAGCTGCTCGTATCCTATTGCAAGACATCAGAGAACAGAAGGTTCCCCCCCGCGCTACACTGGGGGATGCAAGAATCCTCTCACCTATTATATTTTAATTGTTGGAATTTGGCTCTATCTATGCCCGAAGAACGCGATAGCCAGAGAGCGGCGATGCCGCCTCGCCTCTATCGAACTTATTGAACATTGCTTTGTATTGCATAATTCATGCAGTGGCCTGGAAAATAATCAACTTGCGCTGCAGTGTTTAACAGAGTTTTTCCACGACTGATGCGCCGTATTCAACAGCCCATTCGACAGCCCCGTTAACCAAACCCCAAAAGTTATCGCCCAACTCTGGCTGGCCCCTAAAAATAAGAACTATTACACCAACGACCAGACCCAGTATTATGACTCGGAGAAGTATTTTCCACAGCAGAACAAGGGCTATGACGACTAATGCGGCTAATATCAAGTCGGATACCATACCATTTTCTCCTATGCGCTTAACACACATTACAGCGAATGGTGTGCCTAATCGCACCAAGAATGAGGTGGTGGCGAGCGAGCCGGTTTGTCGTCAACCCCCCTTTGTTATGACTAAATCAAAACTATGGACGAAGTACGCGACAGCCAAGAAGCGGTGATACCGCCCTACAGCTAATAAAGCGGCAATGCCGTCCTGATTCTGGCATACCCTTGACTTCTCAATACACGTTCTGTAATATAAGAGAAATATGCCACTAATGGAGTACTCGTTATGCTGAACAAAAATATCGTCCGAAAATTCGCATACCTGATAGCATTTCTCTCTTTGACAATGCTCTGGTCGTGTACTGATAGCAAATATTCATCCGACGTCACCTCGGTTCTCGACAAGGCCGGAGAAAACCGCTCTCAGCTTGAAAACGTCATTGCTCACTATGAAGCACAGAAAGATTCGCTCAAACTTGAGGCCGCTTTGTACCTCATAGCCAACATGGAAGGCCACAGCTATGTGACCTATTATCTTCACGACAGCTCAGACGCCGAGATCGAATTCGATATTACAGCTTACGCCAACTATAAAGAGTTGACCGCCGCCGCCGATTCCATAGAAGCCACCCGAGGTGTCATCGATTATGACAAGAAAGACGCAGTCGAAGATGCTCAGATTATAACAGCCGACTATCTCATAAAACAAACTGACCTCGCATTCCGCGCCTGGCAGGAAAAACCGTGGGCACAGCACCTTACTTTCGAACAGTTCAAAGAGTATGTCCTCCCCTACCGGGGAAGCAACGAACCGCTGGAGCCGTGGCGCGAGCAGTTTTTCAGCAAATACGAGGGTATTGCGGACAGTCTGACTGACCCCTCCGATCCGGTACAGGCTGCGATTTTGATCAATAACGATGTGCGATCATGGTTTGGTTTTGATCCACGCTGGTATTATCACCCAACCGATCAAGGCTTGTCGGAAATGCTCCAGACCGGCCTCGGCCGCTGTGAAGATATGACCAATATCACAATTTACGCCATGCGAGCTAATGGTATCGCGATAACCTCAGACTATACACCATACTGGGCCAACACCGGCAATAATCACGCCTGGAATGCGATCCTCCTTCGCGATGGGAGCGTTGTCCCGTTCATGGGGGCTGAAGCAAACCCCGGCGAATATAACCTGAGCCATGGTGCCGCTAAGATATATCGCAAGACTTTTGGACAACAAAAAGAGAACCTAATATTTCAGGAAAGAAAACAGGAAACTATCCCGCGCTGGCTGAAACGCGGTAACTACCGCGATGTGACGGCAGATTACATGAAAGTGGTGAATCCTGTTATCATTTTTTCCGATCCGATCCCGGACTCGATTGATATCGCTTACCTCTCTGTATTCAACTCAGGTGAATGGAAACCTATTGACTGGGCGAGAATATCCGACAACAGGGCAACGTTTGAAGATATGGGAACAGATTTAGCCTACCTGCCGACATTGTATAAGAACGAAGAGAATATTCCATTTGGTGTACCATTTCTATTGGGAGATGATGGGTCGATGCTGAAATTCACCGCTGACAGTTCATCATTGATTACAGCAGGATTGACTTCCACAACCAAGCGAAATCAGAAGGGCTCACAAGAGGGAATTGAAAAGTCGTTCCTGAAAAAGAGCACAGTGTACGAGCTTTTCTATTACGATTTCGGCTGGCAATCGGTCGGCAAAGCCACAGCAACCGACAAACCACTTGAGTTTGAGAATGTCCCGTCCGGCGCGCTGTACTGGCTGGTTGCAGACGGCTCAAACCGAGAAGAACGTATTTTCAGCCTTGAAAACGGCAAACAGGTTTGGTGGTAGGATCGGCAGGATTTCGCCCCATTTCCGGAGATAAACGTTAACCGAACGACTACGGAATTCTCCTAAACCGACTATTTAGATCTAAAGCCCTGAGATTATTGGGGTCAATTTTCAGCGCCTGATTAGTGGTTCTAATCACTCGACTGGTATCCCCCAATGCCGCCTGAGCCTCAGCCATCCTGACAAACGAAGATGCCCGTGCGGGAGCACGATCCTCAATATCCCGAATCGCCTGTTCCAATTCACGACGCGCCGTTGGATTAGTCGGGTTGTTTTTTACTTCATCGGCTTTTTTATCCAGCTCAACCAATAGATCGCCGTATGATATCTTTTCGATGCCGGGCCAACCGATCATCAGCACCGGAATGACAAAAAAGTACAACAACCCCTTTACTGGGCGTTTCTGGAAGATATAAATAATCATTGCCACCAGCAGAAAGAGGAACATGATGCTCCCCAAAACCAATAGGACACGTTCGTAATATAGCAACCCCTCGAAACTATCCATGATACTCTCCCAACTTATAATAAAATAATTTATCAATTACCATACTTCAATGCACCGGTCGTTATGACTTACTCCGCTTATTTTTCTGACCGCTCGAATTATCAAATCTGATTGTCAGGCGGAAACGCCGAAGAAATGATTTATCCTTGCCATCAAGGTAGTTTGTACTCAGAATAACCAATCCGGTATGGGTTTCAATTTTCTGCAAGAGATAGTCTGTTTCCTGATTGGCATATCGATCATGGCTATCCTTAACTTCGGTTCGTTTTCCGAACAGGTCGTCAGCCTCATCCAAGAGTAGCACCGCCCCCAGTTGCGATGCCGCATCAAACACCTGATTGAGATTTTTCTCAGTCTCCCCGATGTACTTATTTACTACCATCGACAGGTCAACACGTAAAAGAGGCCGATCCAGCCGATTTGCCGTAGCCTCGGCCGCCATCGTCTTCCCGGTCCCGGATGGCCCAGCAAATAAGACTGATATCCCGGACATTCGATCCGATCTGTTAATTTTGGAACGACCTGAGTTCTTACTCGTTAACTCTTCCGCCTGAGTCACCTCGACGATCTGATCCGACTGACTCTTTGACATATCCAAATCTTCAAGCCGATGACGCGGTCTGATTATCCGACCAAAATTCCCTATTTCAGTTTTTAATTTCATCACACAACTCCTAATACCCAGAGCAATATTGAAAATGCATCGGGTCTTTAAACCGGCCAGTCCAATCGCCCCCCCATACAAAACCGCTTGTCTTAAATAGCTCGACCAAACGCTCGTCCATGTCTCCCACCGTTCCCATCCGGTTGGTGTCGGTATTCAGGTCAATGGCAATCCCCCAACTGTGAGTCGAAAGTTTTCCGCTGGAACGCTTGGTCCGAAAATTAAAGCATCCCCCATACGATACAATTTTTTTTTTAAGCCTCTTTCTCTCAATCGCCGAAAAAACATCCTCAAATATATCAATAAGCTTTTTGTGACAGTAAAGATTTTTAACCCGCTTTGTTTTATCCCAGGATAATGGTATCGAAAAAGGTAACTTGGCCCGCCCCATATGGTTTGCACTCCAAGCCGTGCCAAGCGTACCGTCAATCTTGACAAAACTGCGCACATCCCCAAAAGTTGATATGATATTGGTATAACCGTGCGGACTAACCAGTTCACTTCCCATCTCAGGAAGCGGTTCACTTTGCCCCATGAGTTCCTGCTTGGATGGAATCTCAATAAGCTGTCCAACGGTGATAAGATTTGGTTTAAAGATATGATTGTACTCACCCAACTTCTTATACGCCAAAGCATCACCATAATATTTTTTGGCAATCTTTCCCAACGTATCACCCGCCTTAATAATATATGGGCGCGACATACAACCCTCCTCTAATAACGAATTTCTTAAAACCACCAGAGGAAACCCGGTGATTAGTAATAATAATATAAAATGGTAGGTATTAACAAGGGTAAATAGAATAATAATTTGGAGAGGATACAAAAACGGCCTGTGGCACAATAGCACCACAGGCCTGAATAAACCAATTAGTAGTTCAATACTTCTTCAACAGCGGCATTGATCTTATCAGTCGATGGCAAACAGATCGCATCTCCATCAAGACCATAAGCGACCCGGCTGTCAATAGCCGTGACCAATTTAATCGGTGCTTCAAGTGAGCTGACCGCATCGGATGAACTAATGATCGCCGAAATTGTCGCCGCCATCCCACCGGAAAAACGATCTTCAGTCACGACAATGACGCGACCGCAATCCTCTGCGGTTGCCCTGATCGTCTCTTCATCAAGTGGTTTGACAGTGCGCAGATCAACAACGCGCAACCCGATCCCTTTTTCCTCAAGCATCTCAATGCACCGACGAGCAATATGAACCGTCGTTCCATAAGTAATCACCGCCACATCGTTATTTTCGGGGCTGTACACTTTTGCTTTCCCAAAAGGAATCAACTGGTCAATCGGAGGATATTCCGTTTCAACCGGAACCCCTTCCCAATCGCGTCGATTATACAACGCCACCGATTCGCAAAAGAGAACCGGATCATCGCAAGCATAAGCAGTCCGCAAAAGTCCGGCCGCATCATGGGCGTTGGAAGGAATGACTACATGCAAACCGGGAATATTGGCAAATGTCCCAACATTTGATTCACTATGCCAGAACGCGCCCGCCCCTTGCTTGTACCCACCATACGACACACGGAGAACAATCGGCGCCTTCCACTGCCCACCAGATCTTTGGTACAAGGTACAGATGCGGTCCTTTAAGACTTGATAGGCGGGTGATACATAATCAAGGAATTGAATTTCAGGAAGCGGTCGCCGTCCCTGATAAGCATGCCCCATAGCACGACCCAAAATGCCGGCTTCATCCAGAGGAGTATTGAAACAGCGATCTCGCCCAAAGTGGCGTTGGAGATTCTTGGAGAGCAAAAAGACTCCCCCCTTCCCCTTAAGATTGGCCATCTTTTCGGGATGATTCAAAATGTCACCGGAAAAATCGCCAACATCCTCACCAAAGAGAACGGCGTCTGTCGAATTTTCCATAATCTCAAAAAGGGTATAATTAATCGCCGAGCGCATTGTCATCGGGCCCAGATCTTCCGGCAGATCAGCTTTGGGAAAATATTTTTTCTTGGCATACTGCGCAAATTTCTTTTTGCGATCCAGTTTTGAACTTTTGAGAATGTTTTGCCAATTGGCCACCACACCCTCTTCGGTATAACTATATACCAGGTTGGTAATTTCATCTTTTCGCTTCGGCTGAAAATTGGCAACGGCGGCATCGGAATGTTTGACAACATCCGCCTCAATCTCATCCCACATATCCCCGATCTGCTTGGAGGTCAGGATACCATCTTTAATAAACTGCAATCCGGTTTTGAGAGTGCAATCATTTTCGGTATGCCAGGTCTGAAGATCCGGGTCCATGTAAAAGGATTGATCGTCCGATCCGGAATGCGACTCTTCACGCGTCACTTTGATATTCATCAGAACCGGGCCGGCTCCGCTATGAGCATACTTCAAAGCTGCCTTAAGATTTTTGATCGAATCTTTGATATTAGTGCCATCAAAACCCATAATTTTTAACCCGAACCGTTGATACCCTTCAAACGGTGTCGTCGGATTTCCCTCAGGGAATTGCTCTTCGACTGAGACCGAAATAGCCCATCCACAGTTATATATGGCAAAAATGTTGGGGGTTTTATCAAAGACGGAGTAAAAAACAGCTCGTGCAAACTCCGGCGATGAGGTCGAACCCTCACCGATTGCCGCATAGACAACCTGATCTTTGGAGTATCGTCCGCCGGGGAAAACCGATAACTTGGAGATTGGGGTCGGATGAATGATTGCACCACCCAACCCGGCCGCTTCCAAAGCGTGCGATCCGGTGGGGGAAGCTTGCGGGAGAATTTCATAATCAAGGTAGGCAGAGTGAGACGGTTGAATCATTCCACGGTTAGATGTCCCACGACGGTCACCAACCGCTTCCATCATCTTCTCTTCCAACGATAATCCACGATGAACATCAAACGCTTTGTTGCGGTAATATCCTAAGAAAGGGTCGTTTTTGGCCAAAAACTGTGCGGCAACAACATCAATCATCTCTTTGCCACCACAACCGATAACAAAGCGACAATGTCCTTTGCGAAGAAGAAGCTTTTCCTCCATTTCAATCCGGCGTGCCATCATCATCGAATGATACATCTTCCGCAATTCCGATGGCTTCAATCCACCATAGGCCGGTATCGGTTTGTTTGGTTTTTTACCACCGGTTTTTCCCTTGAAATTCCTTAGCTTTTCTGCCAAAGCCTTTATCTGCACAACTTCCTCCCGGAGTTTTACTCACTTACAAGATTGATTACTATCCCACCTGATTTCTTGAGATCGACGTTCATAACTGATTTTGAAACAGTTGAATATAGAAAAAGTTCATCAAAATTTCACAATTATATTGCCTCATTACCAGTTTTATATTCTGCCCAAATCAATCTCCCACAATGTTTAGTCAAATACGCACAGGTTGATCCATTATTGGGTTTTTTTTTGCCATCTCCTCAAATGGGAATTGACGTAAACAGTATGGCCCGATGCCACCTACCAACGATATTAGTTTGATTAATCCCCTCCCTTGGCCTATAATACAGAGAACGATTATACCTGTCAAATCGAGGAATGAATAATGTCTAAATATTTATATGTAGCTACCGTTGCACTCTTGACGATTTTTGGCATGAACGTTTTCTTAAGTTGTAATCAAAATCCCCATTCCTCGACAAATGGATCGGTCGGCGGATATGCGATTTCAATAGAAACCGTTGAGGATCAACTCATGGATCAGGAGACCGAGGTTTCAATCAATCTTGATCGAATCGATCCATCTATTATGCTTGGACAGTTTGACCTCTGGATCGCCTTTGATACAACCAATCTGACTCTTGAAGGGGTGAGTGTTGGCCAGTTTTGGAGCGAGTGTGGTGGAGGTTCGTTAACGATCATGCACGGCCCGGTTGATACCTGCGGAGACAGTTGTCCATCCGGTCTGGTCCATCTGATTGGCTGGACCGATATAATAGATGGCCCAATCGACCCCAATTGCTACAATTCTGGTGACAATCTGGATCTGGCCCGCCTTAATTTTTATGTAAAAAATGATTCTGCACAAAATGGTCAATTACAACCTATCGACTGGTACTGGGTCAACTGCGCCTCGAACAGTTTCCTGAGCGCTTCGGGTGACTCTTTGATAATTGCCAACAAGGTTTTCCAGCTACTGCCTGACACATCACAAATCGGGTGGGTCGAGATTACCAACCATACCGGCTTCCCCAGCTATACCGGTCACGATACAACCTGCCATTCCAGCCAGTCAATCGAACTCCTGGAGAAGATAGAATTTCGCTCCGGCGGTATCTTTACCTATTCTGACACAGTTGTTGATGGACGGGGTGATATCAATAATAACGGAATTGACTTTGAAATCGCCGACGCTGTTATGTTTTCATACTATTTTACTATTGGCGAATCTGCCTTTGGCTCCCATGTTGAGGCCTCGACCACCGCATCCGATATAAATATCGATGGAACTCCGTTAGGGGTTGGAGATTTCGTCTATCTGGTCAGAATAATTCAAAACAACTCGATTATGATCTCAAATCTAACGCCATATGCTGACACCGTTAATGTTGCAACCCATACTACCAACGGAAGCATGACCATAAGCTACGATGCCTCAACCGAGATCGGCGCGATGTCTCTTGTTTTTGAATTAACCGGCTCCCTCGGTGTCCCTGCTATAGAGTCGGGAGCAACCGACATGACGCTGGCCTACAACAAAGATGGTTCTGTATTGAGAGTTTTCATCTACGACTTTTCGGAGCTGACCTCAATCAGCTCCGGTCAACATGATTTGATTACATTGCCGTTTACCGGTTCTTTGATACTACAAGAGGTCGAAACCTCAGATTTTTATGGATCACCGATGATCTCAATTACCAACGACTCTATCGCGTCGATAGTTGTCGGGCAAAATTATCCCGACCCATTTGGGGATCGCACGTCGATCTCTATTTTACTCCCGCTGGCATCAAGTTGGGAGATGGAGATAAAAAATGCTGACGGTATTCTGGTTCGATCATTTTCAGGGTTCGCCGAAGCTGGCGAAACGATAATCGAGTGGGATGGAACCGATGAGCAAAACAACCCGGTGCCGGATGGAATCTATTTCTATTGCGTTACCGCGTTGGGTAGCTCAGTAACCAAGTATATGGTCCTGACTCGGGATTAGAAGATTGATTCTGCCGTTGCAATAAAACAGAATTTATTATCAGAAGTTACCGGAATAATGAAAGGCGCTCAGTTATACAAACCGAGCGCCTTTTCTGGGAGGGATTCAATCTTCAAATAAAAAGATTAAATATGAACAATCAACAAACGATACGGATCGCTTCAAAATTCTGATTGGTTTAATTTTGCAATAACGTCATAATTCTCTCATTCCACATACTCGGACAATAAAGTAGCCGTTAGTCTATTGTCTTTCAGCATGCCGTTAGGACTATTTTGATATCAAATCATCCACCCCAATAGTCGATTACCTAATCCAAAGCGGACCAGTTAGAGGAACCTCACCGGACCTGAATATAAAATTGATCAGATAAACGGCATCTCCTACATTGATCGTCTCATCTCCGTTTGCATTGCCACGCCAAGCCGGCCAAACCGGAGACGCACCATCCTTGAAAACAAAATTGATCAGGTAAACAGCATCACCAACGTTGGCCGACCAGTCGCCATTAGCATCTCCCGGAACATAGTTGAAGGCAAAATCGACCGGTCCGTCTCCCAACATAAAAGTCTGCCGAGTCACATCATCATTACCAACCTGAAAAACCCGATCGGCAAAGGTCCCGACAAATACCGTACTGTCCTGAAAGGCGGCCATCCCGAAAGCTCCAGAATCAACACTCAAGGGGGCTCCAGCATCATAATAAATCTCAAAGGTAGTCGCATTGTACTTATAAAGCTCACCATCGGCACCCCAACCACCAGCGGAGATATAGACCATGTCATCAGGCGTCACCGCCACCTGTCCCGGTTGCCCACCGGTCTCAACGGTGTCGATAATGGAATAATCTTCAAGATCAACAATCAAAATCGCTCCCGGCGTCAAATAATAATCTCCGGTACAAGCGAGATGAAGTTGGCCATTGCCGTCGAAATCAAGAAATTGCGGATTTGTCGGACTGTTTATAGTACTGATTATCGTATCTCCGATACAATCATATACCACCAATTGACCCTGTCCCCACCCAAAGGTCCCAAAATCATACGCCGTAATCGCCACGTAAGCCTTATTATCATGGATGACCACCCCTTCCGGTGCCTGCCCAATAACCGTCGTCTGCACCGTTAAACCGGTCGTCAGATCGACCTTTACCAAAAGGTTATCGATCATCAGCGTCACATAAATATAGCGATCATCCAAGAAATCGAACCAGTACGGATTACTGCCAGAAGGAAATTCGATCCACCCAACGGTTGTTTCGGTTTTGAGATTAATTATCTGAATCTCATCGGTACCGGAATTAACAACATAAGCCAAACTGTCCCGAATCTTTATCTGGTTGGGATAGCAATCAATATCAGACCCTAAAATAGCAATATTGTTGGTTACAATATTATTGGTGATGTCGATTTTCGACATCGTTTCTCCGGTCGTATTTATCACGTACGCGGTCGGATCGGCCGCCTGAACAACCGTCGTGAGAACAAGCATGCCCAAAATTATTAGATATTTTGTCATCAGAAGCTCCTCGGTCAAATTATTATTTGTCAATCCTGTTGCAAATTATAAGTCACCGCTATGCGAACCGACCAATGTCGGCCCGGCATCGGATAACGCTTAATCAAAACATACTCCTCATCTCTGAGGTTATTTATTTCCCAGGTCGTCTTTAGATCAATCGGGCCGATATGTTGCGATACGGTCGCGCTCCAATCATCAAGACGGTACGGATCATCATATTTGCTGTTCACCTCGGTCAGATAGCGCCGCCCTACCATCCGAATTTTGTACACCGATCTAATCGGACCCAATTGAAATGACGCTTCGTAACGAGTGATGTAATGCGGCCGGTAGGTCAAAACCTTTCCACCATTGCTTTTGTTGATCGGGTTGGTAATCTGATTGCGGTAAACAATTTCAAGAAGACGATTCAATAATGAGATCTGTGCAAAATCCTCATGGCCGGTTATCTGGGCCGCCTTCTCATTGACCGGTTGCCAGACCCCCAATGGGGAACTCCGTTTCCAAACGATGATATCTTTGATATATGAATGAAAATAGGTAATCCCGGCTGAGAAACTTACTCTGCCATCTCGAACCAACTCCAGGCCAATATCGGAATGCTCCGATCTCTCCGGGAGCAAAGAAGGGTTTCCTGCCGACCGAACATTCCCCTTCCAAAACATTGCATTCAGATCGGGCTGTTGAAATGATCGTCCATAACTCCCCCGCATAATCATCCGACCATCCCCAACCGGTTCGGAAACAATTGAAAAACCGATCTTGGGAGAATAATTTTCAACCGTTTCTGTAAATAATTTTGTCGCGTCGGTGGCCTGATAAGGCCGATTTTGCGTGCTGGTTACGTCGGCTCGGATCGACATATCCAGAA
>JAUUYJ010000076.1 GCA_030588275.1 Candidatus Zixiibacteriota bacterium
GCAGAAACCCCATCAACCTCCAAAAGCCCTTTTATCTCAGATGAGAAGCAGAGAAGATTATTTTTCAGGGAGTAATAGAGTGGCTTGGCACCATATCGATCACGAGCCAAAATTAAGCGATTATGACAACCGTCCCACAGAGCAAAGGCGAATATCCCATTAAGTTTCTTGATCGCTTCGACCCCGTACTCTTCATAGAGATGGATAATTACTTCGGTATCGGTTTGCGAAAAGAAATGATGCCGCTTGGCGACCAGTTCTTCTCTCAGCTCTTTATAGTTGTAAATCTCACCGTTATAAGTCACCCAAATGCCATTGGCTCGATTCGACATCGGTTGGTGACCATCCTTACTTAAATCAATTATTGATAACCTGCGATGCCCCAAAGCGAGGTTAAATTGACCATTGCCACTAAAGTGTTGCCGCCACTGATCCCTGTTGATCGGTAGATTTGACCGAGAATCTTTCTCAATACAATAACTTTCGTCCTTGTACGGATCATCCATAACGTTTAGATAAACGTATCCGCTATCGTCCGGACCACGATGCGACATGGCATCGCACATCGGCTTCAAACAATGTGACGGAATTTCTTCGCGATTAAGATGATACATTCCGGCTATACCGCACATAGTATCACACCCTCGTTTGTGGTGGTTGCTGACAAATAATATTTGAACCGTCTTCGCATCATTTCACCAATTTGTAAAAGATATTCTGGCGGTACTCATCAATACGGATCATCTTTTTTAACTTAATTTTTAGATTTGCCTCCGCCACAAACTGTTCAAACTGACGCATATCAAACCGCTTAAAGTGAAACGGATCATCGGCACCCTGCGGAATTTCAAGATCACGATACCATTTCGGGCTCATACTCGGTCGTGGCGCATTCTTGGATTTTTCGCCAATCCAGACGCACAGTTCACCGTGGGGTTTGATGACCCGGCGTGCCTCTTTCAATCCTGCGACAGGCAGTAAAAAATGATCGAGCGAAGTTACAAAAAGAGCCTGATCAAACAGGTCGTTACGAAACGGTAAGAATTCTCCCAACCCATGTATAAAACCGTACTGTCTCGGTTGTTCGCCAATCAGAGGATCAATACCTAAAAAGGTGACCTCTTCGTACTTCCCATAACGCATATGTGATGGCCATTTTTGTGGGCCACACCCGATATCTAAAACCAATCCACGAAATTGACAGAACTCAGCAAAATCAAGAAAATCCTTACGCCTTGTTATACCAAGATTATTGGTCGGATCATTACTGTAAGAGCTCGCACCGTTTTGCTGTAATCTATCCCAAGTATCCCAGCCCTTATCAGAGCGAGATTTCTCCACTGGCATAAATGACCAGAATCGCTCAGAATGATATGAATACCTCGCGCCACCTGAACCAATTAGCTCATCATCATCTTGAATAAGCGGTTCCTTCGTTACCGGATCGACAAAATAATCAAGCGGAATCTGATTCGACTTGGCATCTTTGACAACTAGCATTATCTCTTCTCCGGGTTGGGGTAATCGACCGAAAGACCATGATAGATCAGATCGTAGAGGTAAGCATACTGCCCCGCCACACTTTTGGCATCAAACAAACGGCGCGCCCATTCTCGACAGGAAAAAGAGAGGTCGGTCATACGCGACCGATCAACAACCAGTCTTTTTACGACGTCATAGATGTCATTTTTGGTAGCATTAACAACCGGCGAATCATGATAAATAAAGCGCGAAAAGTTATCGAGCGTCGTGACCGGAATCAACCCCATCGCCGCCGATTCAATCGCATTGAGGCCAAAGGCCATTAAAAGCGATGCAATATGAACATGGCAATGGCTCTTGAGATTCAGACATTCCCGGTTAGTAACATTTTCCACAATCTCACTCTGGACATAATCTATTTCGCCAGCCAATCGATCCATCGTTTCGATAATGATATCACTGCGCTTGATCCGGCGGTAATTCTCGCCTGATGGTGCATGCACCAATCTGATCTCACCGGAGAAGTCCGGCTGACTGTCGGGAAGTTCATCAAGCTCCAGAATACACGGATGCAGATGATAAAAACTGGTTTGTAGTTGTCGGTATATCGACCAATCGACACAGCTTATCGCTTCAAATTTATTCTCGGCATGAAAGCGGGCGATCTCCGCACCATTATTCCGCAGGTGGCTCCCGTGATACTGAAAAACGGCATTGCGTGGCGAAATATATTTTTCCCACTTTATCCCGGTGATCGGACAGAGCTGACGACCAATATGAAAAAAGTCAGCCTGCCTGATTAAGCTGGCCGCTTCTTCCATCGCTGTATCTGAAACCTGTCCATCTCCATTCGAAATTATCAAATCCTTATCGTATGAAAGAAAATCATTGTTATAAATAACACAGCGAACGGCATGGTTGGTGTATTTGTTAAGCGACCTCATCAACCTTGTATGTTGCCCGGCGATGTTAAAGTCGGAGATGACCAGAATCTTCATCCCATTTGCTTTTGACGGTGCCCCGTCGGGGACCAACTTCATAAACGGATCAGATCGATCAGTCTTCTCGACGATCCGTCGAGGATAAGTCTCAAACCCCGGAACGACAAAGATGTTTGAATCGTGTGCCTCTTCTCGCTTGGCAATGCGACGGACAATTTCGTTGTCAGAACATTTGAGACAGATCTGAAACTCAATCCGGTCGAGCCGGTCGCGAGTCAACGGATGGCTTTGCATCCAATCGCCAAGTTTTTCGGCCAGTCGGTTGTCGATTGATTCCATGGAGGTCAATATCCCGATCACAAACCGCTCAGAATCCTCCGGCTCGGCAACCATCAGCAAATCTATCAAACTATTTTTGTGATGGTCATCAAGATGACTCTTTAGATTTTTCAGAGCCTCAGTCGTTTTCTGGGTGATTCCGTTTCCAGCAAAGGTCAGAGCCAGAGACAAAGCGATTAGATCGGCATTCTCTTTTATTTTTTCTTTGGATGCTTCGGAGATAACACACTCCGATAGTTTCCGTGCCTCATCATGATTTGGTTGACAGGCCAGAACCAGCAGTAAAAACAAGGCGGCCTTTTTAGGCTCATTCTGTTTGTATGCTGATCGTGCCAATTGAAAGTGAACCGCGCTGTTATCTTCATGGTCCACAATCAACTTCCCCAGCATAGCATCAGCTTCGCTTAACTGACCGCTATCAATCATCGACCGACCTTCCGACAGCACCTTTTCCGGTATGGAATCTGTATCCAATGATACAACCTCAGCCAATAGGATTTTTAGGTTGGGGTCATCCGGAAATCGAGAGGTCACCATTTCCAGCAATGGCAGAGCTCTATTAAGTTGGCTCAAAGATTTCAAGAGTTCACAATAATTACAAACCAAATCAAGGTTATAAGAAGCAATCGACAACCCTTTTGAAAAATAGGTTGCCGCTTGGGCAAACTGCTTTTTTTTGAATGAAATAACCCCGAGATTATTCAGCAGATCGGCGTTTTCAGGTTCCTCAGCCAATCTATTTTGGAACTGTTCCTGCGCCTCATCTAGCTTCCCTTGTGCATACAAGCTTTCGCCTAAATCAATTAAACTTGCCATACAATCTCTCCATGATGCGGACGATCCAATCCCAAGAATTGATCCAGGAATATTCAATCCGCCTGAACTTCTCCAATGTTGATTGCCCAATAATTTGGCAATCGATTCAATATGAATCTCTTTATGAATTTATCGGCATACTGTGCAAACTCTTGACACCATGAACTGCTCAATTCATGGGTCGTCTCTATTACTCTGAGAAATTTATTGCCGTTTTGGATTCGAAGACTGGGGTGCCTCTACGGTATCTAATTTGTGGTGACATGCGACACACAAAGGAGCATAGAAACTCTCCGGAGTAATCTTTATTTCTTCATGACTCCCACAGGCAGAACAACGGCAAGTCTGACGTAAGTCAGCTTCGGCTTGCGAGGTCAGGTGTATATATGCTTTGATTTCGGAAAAACTAATATTGAATTTACCATCTGTCGTCAGCCGATAATACTGCGTGGCAATCCGGGAGAGACGATGGAGATCGACATAACCAAATGCCAGTTTGAGTTTTTTTAAATCAAGGATGCCTTGACTGAGAATCAACTCATCAACCATATCTTTGATGACAGTCAGTTCACCATCGGTTAGCCGTTTCACCGCTTAAATCCCTTTGGCCATCTCCAGGAATGTTTCCGACTTGGCATACTCATCCCGCAACCTATCGGACAACCCATTAAGCTCTTCAAGGTCAATACCTAGATATTCAAGAACACCCTCCTGAAGCGGTTCTATGAAGGAGTCTTCTTCCTCTTCATTATAATCAAAAGTATATTTGGACAAATAATTGGCCAGATGAATTAGATACGGCAGACTATTATCTTCCGACTCACACAATTGTGGAAAATGATGGTACTTAACTCCCTCAGCCAGCTTCGAGGGAAGTTTCCACTTCTCCACCAAGGCCACCCCGATCTGGGCATGATTGTACCCTAATATCTCTTCCTCGACGACATAGTCCGGTTGCCCATGTCGAGCCAGCTTCAGTTCTTTAATCTTGTTATTGTCCTCAAGCATAAAGACGGAAACAACCATCTTACCGATATCATGAAGCATCGACGCCGAAAATCCTCCCTCGGCATCGAACCCTATTTTTGCTTTAAGAGAATATGAAATAAGTTTGGCGGCAACGGCAGTTCCCAGCGAATGGCGCCAAAAATAATCCTGAAAATCCTGATCGATCTGATCTTTGGAAAACATCCCCATAACCGAGGCGGATAAAACCAAATTTCTTATCGCTTCCAGACCAACAATTACAACCGCCTGACGAACCGATTCCACCTCACGGGTAAGTCCATAGTAAGCGGAATTAGTCAGCTTGAGAACCTTAGCCGACATGGCCGGATCTTCTTGAAGTATTGATGCAATATCGATCGCCGAGGTATTCGGATTATGTAATACCTTTTGTATTTGGCTAAAGACGATTGGTGGCGTGGGCAGATTTCGAATGTTGTCAACTATCAAACGAATCTGTTCCTCGATGCTTTTAGCCGCTACTGCTCCTGTCTCTGTCAACGTTCCCTCGCTTCATCCCTTTTTCAGCTCAACAGATCGTCAGCAATTCGACCGGCAATCTCTTGCCGGACGCGCAGATCGTTGTAATAATCAGACTCGGCCCTGGCACGTGCCTGCTCCACATTGGCCTGGCGAACCTCTTCCTCTGCGGCGCTCTGTTCAACTGCATCTGACTGTCGTGCATCTTCAACCCTGATTTCGTCGGCTCTATTCGCCGAACGACCGTAATTTTGACCTTCCGGTGTAATTTCCACCGCATCTTTGGGTCGTACTTCGACATCAGCTTTTGCTTCGTTTTGCCTGCTTCGCTTGTCGTCCTCCGGCCTAAGGGGCCGTCCGCTATTTCCAACGGGTCCAATCTTCATAATATTTCACCTCTACTTATCCTATCGACGGTGAATTTTCCTATCTTTAGAAAAATCTAATTTTTCTTGTCCACAAACTGCGGGGCAACCTCCTTTTCATGCAAATAATTCATCACTTTGGTTGAGTTCTTGAGTTTATCAAGCTCCTCTTTAATACGATTATAACGGCTGGTTGCGTAAGCCTCATTATCCCGAACCAGTTCAACATTTTTTTGAATCAAAGTGGCAATACTCTGGGCCAGCTTTCTGACATCGGGAGCGGTAACCGCCAAGTGGAACAACTTTGGATTATCCTTACGCATAGAGACAATCTTATCCTCAGATTTTAATATACGCTTGCGGCACCGTTCAATCTCGGTGTAGATATCCAACAGCTTCTCTTCCTTTTCAAACTTGAGCAAATCCCTCTGCTTATCGATCATAATGTACAAGGATTGATAAAATGAATACTCCTCCTTCAGGACCCTGACCAATTCTTTTTCGAGGCTGTTTATTGCATTATATTCCATGTTTCAAATCCCTAAGCTGTAATAGTTATACCACTTTTCCCAATCTCTGCGGCTGATTGATTGGTCTCAAACTCTGAGTCAGACCGACCTGCGGTAGCGATCAATTTTTCCTTCTCAAGATTTTCCTTCTCCTTCAATTCTGCCCAACCCTCTTTGATGGTATTGAGAAGCTTGATAACTTCATCAATCTGCTCGGCCGATTTTCCAGCCGAAATCAGATCAATCTGTTCAATCATAAAGGCATAAACTTGCCCCAAACCAGCGGCTATTTCCCCTCCATTATCCATATCAAGGGTCGTGTACAGATGAACGACACATTTTCTGGCGCGGGCACAAGCATCACGCCCCTCCTCATAATTTTTCTCATCAAATGATCCCTTTGCCTGATTCAATAGGTTAATCGCTCCGCGATAAACTGTCAGAATCAAATCCAGTTGAGACATTCCCATCGAGTTAACTGCCTGATAAGTATCGTATCCCTTTTTCATTTCTTTTTTAATTCCCCGTCATACTATTAGTGTTAGCGGCGATTCCGGCTAATTGAGACTCCAGGAAATCCCCTTCTGCCTGAAGTTGTGATAACACAACTTCAAGTTGTGCCCATTTCTCGAATAACCGATCGCGCCGTACGATTAACCGTTCATCGAAATCTTTGACATATTTTTTAATATCATCAATCTGTTTTTGTAAGCCCTTGGTCTTTGCGCCAATGATTCCCTTATCATCATCGGTCAATTTATCCACTCCATCCATGATCACCGATGACAACCCTTTGGTAATATTTATCGTTCCATCAATTCCACTAACCAGTTGGCTGGCCAGCAGTTTGATCTCCAGCTTCAACCCAGCGGTACTTTCATTATCTTCGTCTCCAGTCAGAACACGACCGACTCCGGTAGCACTTTCACCGTTTATGGTTCCTTCGACATCGTTGCCAGCGATCGAGGTTGAGGCCGACAAGCCGAGTTCAGCGTAAGCTGAATTAGTGATCGACGTTTCAATGTTAACTTTTGATGCTGAACCATAGGCTGATGAGGACATCAATAGATGCCCTTCATTAAGGCCAGTTTCGATCCATTCAACGGTTACACCCATATGCCCGATTTTGGGGTCGGCATCAATTCGAGTCTGAATCTCATTGACCAGATCAAAGGTTGATGCATAGGTCCGCTCCTCAAGCAGTATTTCCTCGGAGATCACTCCATCAACGTTGAATTTGATCCGGTTATTGGATGAGGTCAAAGTGATATTTTGAGTATTGGGATCGTTGATATTGCTTCCCTGAAGGTATCCGCTGGATGCGGCCCGAGTGATGTCAATGTCATAGCTCTCCCCTCCCAAAATATCGGTTGAGGCACTGACAAACTCAATCCCGGTTGAGGAGGAACTCCCCCCATCAACAAAAAGCTTAAGAAAGGCATCGAAATCGTCTTCCATCGCTTCCCGTAATTTGACTGAATCTTTTAGAGCTAATTTGCCATCACTATCAGATCTAATTCCAATCGCCGACAGAGTATTGAGCGATTTATCTAACCCGGAAATCGGATCAAAAACCATGTTGCGCATCCGACTCTGAACATTCAGAAGGGTCAGGTCGCCAAGAAGAACGCCCCCTTCACCGGAGTCGCTGTCGAATTCGTTTTGCTGATCGATAAAACTCATAGCACTATTGTAGGCAGTAATAAACTGATTGATGTTGTCTATGACGCCGTTTGTGTCCATTCCGGTCGTTATCGTAATCGGTCCGGTCGAAGCTGTCGTAACATTTTTTACGTTTAAGGTCAAACCGGGAACAACATCTTCAAAGCTGTTATTCTCTGAATTGATGACAATTGGAGATGCCCCCCCTTCGGAGGTACCGATTGAAATCTGAGCGTCGGACGCTTTTTGTAGAAGGGGTGCAAATCCGGTAACCTGGAAACTGTCTCCAGCCACAAGGTCCCCATCGGCAAATGAAAGCTGTAATCCGTCCGGCCCGATAATTGTCTTATCGGCCTGATCAACAACGATAGAACCGCTGTTATTAGGGTCGGTCGAATCGACCCAGTTAATCGTAATATTACCGTTACCAACCGTTTGCGTCCCATTTCCCGCGACCGTAAAGACATAATTTTTATTAGTTAAACCGCTGTATGAGGCTGTTGCCGCCAGCGCTACCAAAGATGTTGCTTGTGATGAAAAACTGGTCAGTTCGGGATCGTCAAATGAACCGGAATCAAGAATTAGGTCAGCACCACCGGAAAGCGAGGTTGTCACCGCAATTTGGTTGGCAGATCCGGTCTTGCTACCAGTAAGAAGCAAGCGATAAGGGTTGGATGACGTTCCATCATTTATTATTGATGCAGAGATACCAATACTGGCATCATTAATCGCATTCTTCAACCCAATCAAGGAATTGCTATTTTCATCGACAGTAATCGTTGTCGGGCTTTGACTGCCAAGTGACAACGTAATTGTTCCGGTTCCGAATGTTGATTCGGTCGCAGTGGCAAATCCTTGTGAAGCGATCTGATGATTTCGAGCCAACGACATGATATCAAGAGTATAGGTTCCGGCAGAGATTTCTCCCTCAGCGGTAGCACTCAAAAAGGAATCATCAGAAATGGTGATGGAGGATTGCGTTAAAGCAGAACGACTGCTAATCCCACTCAGGCTGGCTTTAAGGGCCAGAATTTTTGCCGACAGAGCGGTAAAAGTTGATAATTCTTTGGTAATTATCCCTTGCCGATTTTCGGCCAGAGACGCCGGTATCCGTTCCAGCGTAATTGTGGCGTTAACAATATCGGTCGTATTTAGATTTGACGCCAGACCTTCAATTGCATTCATACTGGTGGGCATTGTAAACTCCTATTTCCCTTCAACAATGAAATCCATTTTGCCATACGATCACGGAGCATCCCTATTCCTGTCGCAGCACCTGCATGAGGTTAAAGATCGTATTTGGAGGAGAGTCACCTCTCCCCCAAATGCCGATTATGATTAACCAAAGAGCGACAGAACAACCTGCGGCACCTGGTTGGCCTGAGCCAACATAGCGGTACCGGCCTGCATCAGAATCTGGTTCTTAACAAAGACAGTCATTTCAAATGCCATATCTGTGTCACGAATTTGAGATTCAGAAGCTGACAGGTTCTGTTTGGCAACTCGCAAGTTACGCAGATTCGATTCCAGAGCATTCTTCTGGAAACTACCCAGCGTTCCACGCAGAGTTGAGACTTCGTTGATCGCATTATCAATCAAGGACTGCGCATCTTGCGCACCCTGAGAGGATGTCACGTCTATCTCGGAAAGATTAGCAAACATATTTCCGGCGATATTACGTGACAAGGAGGAAGCACCCATATTCCGAATACCAATTTTGGCCGTTTGACCAACGTTGGCGCCAATCTGGAAGACTAATGATTGATCGGTGTTCTGAATTGTGTGCGTTCCGCCATCGGACCGAAGGTCAATATTAACCTTAAGCCATTCGCTACGGTCACTATTATAAACCAAAGAATCACTACCACCTGTTGCCGTTGTGCTGGTTCCACCATCCAGCGCAACGCTGTAGGTCGAAGCCGCTACGTCAAGAAGCAGATTACCGGTATTGATACCATTGGCGGCGGTTCCGAGTTCAAGAAGAGTGGAACCAC
>JAUUYJ010000252.1 GCA_030588275.1 Candidatus Zixiibacteriota bacterium
AAAAATTTACCAAACCAACTCTGGTGACCTCTGAAATTATGGGAAGCATCAGAGATTTGATCGAGTTGGCACCGCTTCACAATCCCCATAATATTCGGGGCATCAATGCCGCCTCCAACAACCTTCCGGGGATTCCGCAAGTGGCCGTTTTTGATACCGCCTTTCATCACCAGATGCCGCCGCACGCCTATATGTACGGACTGCCATATCAGCTTTATCAAAAATACAGTATCCGCCGCTACGGTTTTCATGGACCATCGCATCAATTCGTTTCGCAAAAGGGTGCCGAACTAATTGGCCAACCAATTGATAAATTGAAACTGATTACCTGCCATCTCGGCAACGGTGCTTCGATGACCGCCGTCAAGGGTGGCATTTCGATTGACACCTCAATGGGATTTACACCGCTTGAAGGGTTGATGATGGGTTCCCGCTCCGGAGATTGTGATCCGGCGATCATCCTGCATATCATGGCCCGCGAAGAATTGAGTCTCCACGAGGCGAACACCCTTTTAAACAAACATTCCGGCCTGTATGGAATATCCGGATTATCCTCTGATGTCAGAGAAATCCTGTCAGCCGCGGCGGACGGTCGCCGCAACGCAATTTTGGCTACCGAAGTGTATTGCTACCGGATAAAAAAATATATCGGCTCTTACGTAGCCGCTTTGGGTGGTCTGGACGGATTGGTCTTTACTGCTGGGGTTGGTGAAAATTCAACCGAGATTCGGAGACGCGTCCTTTCGGAGATGGATTATCTCGGACTCAAGCTGGATTCTGCCAAGAACAAGGCATACAAAGGTGGCGAATCGGGCGACATGATTATTTCAACCGATGACTCTCCAGCTAAAATCATGATCATTCCTACCAACGAAGAGTTGGTTATCGCTTTGGCAACCGAAGATATCCTGAGTAATAAAAAGGGGAAGACAAAATGAAGTTACCCCGTTCTGCCAAAAACAGGCAACTGCTGACTATTGCTTTGGTCCTTTTGTCAGGCCTGATGATTCTATCCTGCGCCGAATCAAAAGAAGATAAGATGCGCCAGCGGTATGAAGATTTCAGAAACATCTTACCAGACGCCGTCAAACTCTCGATTGATAATAAAGATGTTGCCGGTGCGGTCATCCAGATCGATTCACTTATCAAAGTTGACCCCGCTTTTGCCGCTTCATGGGAAGAGATAAAAAAATCAGAAGCGATACAGCTTTTTTCAACAACCGATGTACTTGATTATTATGCTACTTATTTCGCCAAATACGGAACTAAACCATAGATTCTTTTAGGAGGAAACGTGTTCAAGATCTTAGACAAAAAGGAACTCTGCCCGAAAATTTTCCAATTTCGGATCTCAGCTCCCAAGCTGGTTTCAAAAGCATTACCGGGCCAGTTTGTAATTCTGCGCCACAATGAACACGGCGAACGTGTCCCGATGTCAATCGGCGGGCTCGACAAAGAAAACGGTATTTTAACTATAGTCATCCAGGAAGTCGGCAAAACATCAGCCGCCATGAACCGGATGAAGGCGGGCGATTATTTTCAGGATGTCGTCGGACCACTCGGTCTGGCAACGCACCTTGAAAATTTCGGGCGCTGTATTGTCATCGGCGGCGGCGTCGGAATTCCTCCGATTCTCCCGATCGCTCAGGGTTTGAAATCAGCCGGTAATCGGGTTGAAGCGATCATCGGAGCCCGCTCCGAAGATCTTTTGATCTTCCGCGATGAACTGACCTCTGCATGCGACAAACTCCATATCGCGACCGATGATGGTTCATGTGGAACACATGGTTTTGTCACAACCGTTCTGGATAAATTGATGCAGGATGGAACACCAATCAACTTTATTATTTCAATCGGCCCGGTTCCGATGATGAAAGCGGTCGCCAACGCGACGCGCGAGCAGGAACTGAATGTCTGGTGTAGCCTCAATCCAATTATGGTGGATGGACCCGGGATGTGTGGTGCCTGTCGTGTCACGGTTGGTGGAAAAACCAAGTTTGCCTGCGTTGACGGTCCCGACTTCAAAGCTCATGAGGTCGATTTCGACGAAATGACCAGCAGACTCAAGATGTACAATGCCGATGAAAAAATTGCTTATGATAAATTTCTCCACGACGCCGAAGGATGTGCTTTTCAGAAATCCGCGTCGGAGACAACTTCTAAGTCGGACGCATAAGGAGAAAAATCATGACTGAAGAAAAAAAACTTACGGTAAAAGAGCGGATGGCTCTCCCCCGGCAGAAAATGCCGCTTCAGGATGGCCATGCTCGAATCGGGAATTTTGATGAAGTTCCTTACGGCCTGACCCCTGAGATGGCGATTGAAGAGGCCAAGCGGTGCATCGCCTGTCCCAAGCCAAAATGCGTGGCTGGCTGTCCGGTGGAAGTCCCCATCCCGCAATTTATCCAGCTCGTCGCTGAGGGAAAATTCAGCGATGCCGCCAAAGTCATAAAAACAACCAACGCTCTTCCGGCTATCTGCGGACGGGTCTGTCCCCAGGACGACCAGTGCGAGCAGGTTTGCATCCTGACCAAAAAGCATACCTCGGTTGGGATCGGAAACTTAGAACGGTTTGTGGCTGACTGGGAAAGGGAACATGACGAAGTGGTCATTCCCGAACTGTCCCCATCAACCGGCAAGAAAGTTGCCATCGTTGGTGGTGGACCGGCTGGTCTGACCGCCGCCGCCGATCTGGCCTTGATGGGCCACAAGGTGACAATTTTTGAGGCACTACACAAAGCGGGTGGCGTTTTGGTTTATGGTATCCCAGAATTCCGTCTCCCGAAATCAATCGTCGCCTCCGAGGTTAACTACCTCAAGGATCTCGGCGTGGAGATCGAAACCTCCGTCGTCATCGGCAAATTAGATACCATTGATGAGTTGATGGAGCAGGGCTTCGATTCTGTCTTTATCGGGACCGGTGCCGGACTCCCTAACTTCATGCGAATCGAAGGAGAAAACTTGAAGGGCGTTTATTCGGCCAACGAATATTTGACCCGAGCCAATCTGATGCGTGGCTATGAATTCCCAGATTACGACACCCCTATCTTTTCCGGCAAAAATGTCGCCGTTTTAGGTGGCGGTAACACCGCTATGGATGCGGTGCGGATTTCCAAACGGCTCGGAGCAGATCATTCGATGATTATTTATCGTCGGAGCCGCGAAGAAATGCCGGCTCGGACCGAAGAGATCCATCATGCCGAGGAGGAGGAGATCGAATTTCGCCTCCTGACCAATCCGGTCAAATTCATCGGCAACGAAGATGGCTGGTTGACCCACATGGAATGCGTCAAGATGGAACTGGGTGAGCCGGATGATTCCGGTCGTCGTCGTCCGGTTGTCATTGAGGGTTCCAATTACATGACGCCGGTCGATACCGTTGTCGTTGCAATCGGTAACTCCTCCAATCCGCTTATTCCACAGACCACACCAGGTCTGGATACCAATCGTTGGGGCAACATCAACGTTGATGAATCTACGATGATGACATCAAGGCCGGGCGTTTTTGCCGGTGGCGATATTGTTACTGGTGGTGCAACGGTTATTTTAGCGGCGGGAGCTGGTAAGGTAGCGGCACGGGCAATGCATCGCTTCATGCTTGGCTTGCCGATGGTTGATGAAGCACCTGCTGAAGAGAAGAAGACTCAGCAAAAAGCGAGTTGAGACAGCCACAAGTGGTTTTTGAGTTGACCAACGGCTCGCACATAAGTAGAATTAATGAAAAGGCAGGTGCATTGAGCATCTGCTTTTTTTATTTATAGAGACGTTTATTTTTTTTGAAAAGTCAGCTAATCACCCGACCGGGAGAGTGATTTCGATTTTGGCACCACCGGTTTTGTCATCATTTGATGCAGTTATCGTCCCGCCGGAATCGGTGATCGTCTTATACGCCAAAGCCAACCCCAACCCGGAACCGTCCGTTTTGGTCGTGAAGTATGGTTGAAATATCTTCGGCAAAACATCATCAGGGAAACCGGGTCCAC
>JAUUYJ010000296.1 GCA_030588275.1 Candidatus Zixiibacteriota bacterium
CAATTCGATTACCTGCCAACCGAAGATGCTGAGGAATTTATCATCACCTGGCATCAGGTTGGAGCCCCAATTACCCTCGACAGCTTGAGGACTCTATACGGTCCCGAATTTGATCCACATGATCATTTTGACCAGTTTAATTATTATCATGATCTGGCCACCGACCGCGCCTTCTTTTTTGCACCGCAAGGCTGGAACGAATCTGACTTAACCAATCCGCTGGGGATTCACAAGGTGTATCCTGATGCCAATCGTTTCGATCCTTCAGATACAACTTTCGCGGGCTTTTTGAGATATTATGAGTACGAGTATGACATCCCCAACCTTCAGCCTTCGACTCCATATTATTTTAGCGTGACAACCTTTGATCATGGTGCACCGGGCGAAGTGTTGGGGGCCTTAGAATCCTCCCCCCTCATTAATATTATTGAAGATTACGCCCTCACTCCGTCTGATGAGGTTGAAGAAAAAGGGCTTGGGGTTATGGTCTATCCCAACCCGTATCGAATTACCGGTGGATATGCCAACGATGGGTATGAAAACCGGGCTCGCACCCGAACCGCTGAACGGGCCAGAGCCATTAATTTCGCCAATCTACCCAAGGTATGTACCATCCGGATCTTCACTCTCACCGGAGATTTGGTTCAGATCATTGAACATGATTATCCAGCCGGTGGCCCCGGCTCTATGCACGAGCAATGGGATGTCGTCAGTCGCAACACCCAGACGGTTGTAACTGGTATCTATTACTGGTCGGTTACCTCGGCGATGGGGGAACAGTTGGGAAAGATGGTTATTCTAAAATAACTATCGACTATTATCAGCTTGTCTCATTATGCTGAGAATGACTGGCGAAGCGCTTTACTGCAGAAATAAAGCTGTCCAGATTATTTGGCTCACCCAACCAGAGTTCATCACAAACCGGCATACTGGGAAAGCTGTTCTTGATCGCGGCGGCAAACAGCCCCACACCCTGTTTCGATATTTCTACCATTTCGGAGAGATCAGGCAACTCTGATTTGGTGAAAACCGGCACCCCTTCAAGCCCGCAACTGGGGGAACCACTCTTTAAAATATAGCCACACAGCCGGTCGGCACGATCCTGCTCTATTTTTTCCCGAATGAATTTTAATATAGCCGGGGTCCAGTCGGTTCCGCTGGATAAACCGATAACGGTCAGTTCCCCTGCCTGTCGGACGAGCTGAACTGGTTCGCGCGGCGTCATCATCCCCGCCTCTGTTTCGGGACAGGTCGGAATAAGCAGAAACTGCTCGGCCAGCGTTTCAACGATTGACGGCTGGTTTTTGTCCCGACCATCATACCGAACCTTTTTGCCAATCAGACAGGAACTGATACCGATTTTTATTTTGCCTTTCATGGGGCCAATCATACCTAAGATAATTTTGTCTTAACAGCCTGAATTCGACGATTAATATTGCCGTTGAACGGCCAAAGTGATATATTTTTTTTATGCAGGAAAGGCAAATTGGTAATTATAAGATTATTAGAAAAATTGGGGCCGGTGGCATGGCTCAGGTTTTTCTGGCGGTTCATGAAGATGTTCCCAATTTAAAAGTTGTTTTAAAGATACTCTCCGACCCCCGCTTAGTCGAGCGCTTTCGGCAAGAGGCAGATAAGCTTGCCCTTTTGGATGGCAATCCCCACATCTGCCAGATCAAACATTTTTTTAATCAAGGGGATGAAATTGTCATCGCTATGGAATATATCGAGGGAAAAACCCTTGATGAAGTGGTCGATGCGGAAGGCCCGTTTTCACCGTCAGAAGCGGCTCGGATCATTAATGATATTCTGAGCACGCTTGATTTTGCCCACAGCAAGGGAATTTTTCATTGGGATATCAAGCCAAGCAATATCATGATCGATGGCTCCGGCCAAATTAAAATTATCGATTTTGGTATTGCCAAAGCGGAAAGCGATCCGAATCTGACGATTGCCGGAAGCTCGTGCGGAACGCCAACCTATATGGCTCCCGAACAGTTCAACCCTGACGATAAGGTTGATTATCGCTTGGCCGATATTTACGCCATCGGTACGACCCTCTATTATCTTGTCACCGGAACCCTTCCGTTTAAGGGGGATAACGCCTTTGCCCTGCGTGACGCCAAACTTTTTAACGACCCGGAACCACCTTCAAAACTTGATTCCAACATCCCCAAGGCTCTTGACAAAATTATCCTGAAAGCGTTGGAAAAAGAGCCAAGCGATCGATATTCATCGGCAACGGAGATGAGTACCGCCCTGCGACAAGCTGGTTTATCTCCCGATGATGGTCAGAATACAATGGAGATTTCCGGGTCCGGCCATAGGCGACCCAAAAAGCATTCCAGACAATCAGGCAAAAGCCCTATTTTAAAATATCTGATGATTGGTCTGCCGATTGTGGCTCTGATGGTCGCCTCATATTTTCTCTTTCTGAATGGCGACCCGGATAAGGTATATACGCCGGCCAGTCTGGTCAAACCGTATGATGGGGCCGAACTGGATATCGCTCGCCCCAATTTTAGCTGGACCAGCGACGATGCCGACGGTCGGTATAAGATCGAATATGGCACAGCGGCTGATCTGACCGATAATCAAACGACCGGGATTATTGGCGAAACAAAATATTTATCCTCTGAACTTCTCCCGGATGGCGAGTATTACTGGCGCGTTGTTACCCTCAATGAAGATGGCAACTCCGCCGCCGCATCGGAGATTTGGTCATTTTTAATTCAGACGATAACCGAACCAGTTTCTGTCCCGCAAGGTCGGCTGATCGTTTCTATCAATCCGACCGGCGATCTGTACATCAACGGCGAAAAAAGCTGGAGCAATCGTTCTTCCGGGTCAATTGACCTTGATACCGGTACTTATGCGGTGCGGGCTCGCAATTCAAAAAGCGTTCAAAAATCTATTGATAAATCGGTAACGATAACGGCTAATTCAGACAGCCCTGTTAATTTCCGCTTCAGCTTCCCACCAGCGGTGCCCAAGGTTGATTCGGGCTCTATCATTGTTGGTTCCCGCCCGGTATTGGGTGGAAATATTTCAATCAATGGACAGGACCAAAAACGTACCACTCCACATACTTTCCACTTACCGGTCGGCGAGTATAAAATCGGTGTGAAGCTCGACTACAATGGTCAGGTATCAGAGAGGTCTGAATCTATCTTGATTGTCTCCGATAGCACTAAAAAGATATTTATTGATTTTGACAATTAGCAGATAATTTACGTATTTGATTTTAACTATCTCGCATTCGCG